>JALHPW010000020.1 GCA_022842255.1 Saprospiraceae bacterium
CGTTTGAAACGGGCTGGATATGGCATTTGGTGCATCCCGCAATCGGTAGTTTGGCACCTCGGAGGCGGCACTTTGGAGTACGAAAACCCAAGGAAAGTATTTCTAAATTTCAGAAACAGCCTGTATTCGTTGTTGAAAAACGAACCTTGGGGCAAACTTTTGTGGCTCATCCCGGCCCGCTTTTTACTAGATGGTTTGGCTGGTGCGCGTTTTGCCGCTAAAAGTCAGTTCAAGGCCATTTGGGCTATTGTCCGGGCGCATTTTTCCTTTTACGGCAACTTTGGCAAAACACTTCAAAAACGCAGAAAAGCCCAACAAATCATTGAAAAGCATAGAATTGCCCCTAAAAATCAAAAGGGCATTTACCCTGGGAGCATCATCATAGCGCATTACCTGCGCAGGATAAAGGTGTTTTCCAAGCTGTAATCCGGAACGCTGTTCCGGAGAAAGTAATCCGGAACGCTGTTCCGGAGAAATTAACCCAGAACGCTGTTCCGGAGAAATTAACCCAGAACGTTGTTCCGGGAAATATCAACCCGAAACGCTGTCCCTGAAAATATAACCCGGAACAGCGTTCCGGTCTACATTATGATCTACGACCTCATATACGAAGACGAACACCTGCTGGTAGTAAGCAAACCCGCCGGCTTACTCACCATTCCCGACCGTTTTGGCAACCAAAACAGCCTGGTGGCCGCCTTGCAAAGCAAATACGGCAAGGTGTTTATTGTGCACCGACTCGACCGCGAAACGAGTGGGATTTTGTGTTTTGCCCGCAATGAGGCGGCGCATCGGCACCTTTCAATGCAAATGGAGCACCATACCGCCGATAAGTTTTATCTAGCTTTATTGGATGGTGTTTTGCACCATGAAGAAGGTGAAATTGACAAACCCATTGGCGAGCACCATAGTATTCCGGGTAAAATGGCCGTAACCAACTCCGGAAAACCCTCCTTGACTTTTTACCGTGCGGTAGAGCGGTTTCAACGCTTTACGTTGGTTGAGGCCCAAATTAAAACCGGGCGCACTCACCAAATTCGGGTACATTTTCAAAGCATTGGGTACCCTCTCGCGATTGATGCCTTGTATGGCCGTCGGGAACGGTTTTTGCTTTCCGAAATCAAAGGTAAAAAATACAAATCTGGCAAATTCACGGAAGAAGAACGCCCGCTGATGGAACGGACTTCCCTGCACGCTGCGCGGTTGCGACTCCAACACCCCGTGACCGGAGAAGTCATGGAGTTCAAGTCGGAGCTACCCAAGGATTTTACAGCGGTCCTGAACCAGTTGCGTAAATGGGGCAAGGCACCCGGTTAAAAAAGTTAGGCGCTGTTGGTATTCTAATTGAAAACAACTCGCCTACCCAGGGCCGTACTTCGCAACTCGTAATTCGTACCTCGTAATTCCTACCTCAAAACTCGTACTTCGCAATTCGAAACTCGTATATCTTCGCCCCATCATGGCCGCAACACAACAGCAAAGAATCATTTTCGGGTTGAAAGTCAAGCAGTTCCGCCAAGAACGGGGCTGGAACTTTGAAGAATTGGGCCAACGCACCGGTATCTCAATCTCCTACTTGAACGAGATTGAAAAAGGGAAAAAATACCCACAACTCGACTACCGCAAGCGACTGGCCGAGGTACTGGAAGTCCCTTATGATTTTTTGATTTCGCCCGAACTGACCAAGGAATTTGCCCCGCTTGGCGAACTGTTGCACAGCAAATTCCTGAACGATTTGCCGCTCGACCTCTTTGGGATCGGTATGCAGCCGCTGGTGGAAATCATTGCCAGCGACCCGGCCAAAGTCAATGCGTTTATTTCGGCGCTGTTGGAAATTGCGCGGGTGTATGCCCTTCGTGAAGAGCATTTTTACTTTGCCGCGCTTCGGGCTTATCAGGAATTGCGCAATAATTATTTTGAGGAAATCGAGCAAGCCGCGAGCGATTTTGTTCGGCGAAACCACCTGCCCAAAAACGGTGGCGTATCCCTCCAAATGCTCACTGAAATACTTGAAAAACAACATGGCTGCTCAATTGTGGCAGATGGTTTGGACGCTTACGCCCCCCTGCATTGGTTGCGTTCAGTGTACAACCCCCGTTCCAAAAGGATTCTGCTCAACGGACAACTCAATGAGCACCAGCGGACTTATCAACTTGCCAAAGAATTGGGCTTTCATGAGTTGGGCCTGAAAGAACGCCCCTGGGCTTCCAATTTTTTACGGGTCAACTCCTTTGAGGAGGTACTAAACAACTACAAAGCGGCCTATTTCGCGGTGGCGATTTTGGTCAACCGTGGGTCGTTCGTTAACGATATCGGACAGTTTTTTGCCCAAGAAAAATGGGAGGCAAACGGCTTGCTCCGGCTCATGGAAAAATACCAGGCCAGTCCGGAAGTCTTGTTTCAACGCTTCAATGTGTTGACCAAGGATTTTGGCCTCGACAAGGTGTTTTTCCAACGGGTGGTGCACGACCTCGACCGCGACGCCTTCGACATGGACAAGGAGCTGCACCTAAACCGTCGCCATCAGCCCCATGCCACGGGTTTAGGGGAGCATTATTGTCGGCGGTGGTTGGCCATTTCCTTGTTGCGGGAGTTGCATTCCAAACAGGCAACCCAAGTTTCCGAAAGTTTAAGCCCGAAGCAATCGGAGTTGGAAACTTCGATTGCCATCGGTGTGCAACGAGCAGTTTTCGTGGCTACCGGGGAAGAATATCTCTGCATCGCCATTGCCAAGCCTGGACACCCGACACCCGGCCGGAATGTTAGCGTGACCCTTGGGGTTTTGCTCGACGACCACACCAAACAACACATCCGTTTTTGGGACGACCCGGCCATCCCGCGCCGCACCGTAAACGTCACCTGTCAACGTTGCGCGCTTGATGACTGCGCCGACCGGGCGGCTCCGCCCAAAATCGTGCTTCGTCGCGAAGAGCGGCGGAAGATGGAGGAGATGTTGCGGGTGTTGACCGGAGTTTAGCAATAAAATCAATCTAAAACCACTCTAATTGACTAAAAATGAGCAATATTCCACGTGTTTTTATTTCTTATTCACACGACTCACCAGAACACAAAGGGTGGGTGCTTGACTTGGCAACTCGACTTCGAAACAATGGGGTTGATGCTGTTATTGATATGTGGGAATTGCAACCGGGCGGTGACCTTCCTCATTTCATGGAAACCAATATAGCTGCCGCTAAATATGTAGTTATGATTTGTACAAGTCGTTACGTGGAAAAAGCGAACGAAGGCAAAGGCGGGGTGGGATACGAAAAAATGATCCTCACATCGGAGTATCTAACCAAAATTGACGAGCGAAAAATAATCCCAATTGTCCGCCAAATGGGCACTCGTAGTTTGCCCACTTTTTTAAAAAGCAAACTATACGTTGATTTCTCGGTCGATGAGAGCTTTGAGTATGCCTTCGATGAGTTGGTGCGGACAATCCACGATTCACCACTCTTCATAAAACCAGAGGTTGGCAACAATCCTTTTCAACCCCGCAACGAGTTGAAAGAGCTTAAGCAGGTAGATGGAGTCAAAGAGGTAGTTCGGGCAATAACAAGTTACTATGAAAAGCATCATAGATATAATAACAATGGCGCTTATGCTATTGGTGCAGGAATATCCTTAGTCTTATTTGAAGCCTATCTTTCAGAGGCATCGGAACGCGGATTGGTTGTGAAGAACGCTAGTAATCTTTTGTGGGAGTTGACCGCCAAAGGCAAACTTTACGCCGTAGAAAATGATTTGGTTATAAAATGGTAGAATCTGTTAAAATTCGACATATTCAAATCACATAAAATCAAAAAAGCTGCACCGCAGCGAGACGTTTGTAGAAAACAAATCAAGCCAAACAAATAGAGATGCAGCGCACCAGAACATGGCTAGGGTTGTCCGGTGTGCTGCACCTTCATCAGTTTTGGAATATGTTTTTCTACAAAAGTGAGGCTACTACATAGCTACCAATGTACCTAAACACTCACTGCACCAACACCAAAGTAGCCTTATAATCCTTCTGCGGAATAGGTGGCCCCTGTTTTTTGGGCGGATCGATTGCGTTGATTTTCAAGGTGTAAGCACCCAATTTTGCCTCACCTGCTCCCCCCTGACTCATATCGCCGGTGGAAAGCGTAACCTTTTGGGTGCTTCCGCCCTTGCTCAGCGAAAACACACAATCCGCGCGTCCTGCCCAAATACATTGTACCCCTTCGGCACAACGGCTGTCGCCAACCACCGAGTCGAAACGAATGATGGCAGATGGGTCGTCTGGGGTAGCAATACTTTCCCCAACCCCCAACACAAATGCTTCCCCCGGTTTGGCTTGCGGCATGGGCGGCGGGGTTTCGATCACATTCAGCACCACACTGTATTCTTCCGGCTTGATTTCCTTGTCTTTGAACTTGATGGGCGCCACCCCCATGATCCGGACGGTGTGTCCTTTAAAATCGGTGACGTTCTCCGTCCCATTGGGCAGGATAAAGGGCAACGTAATGGTTTTTGACTCCCCAGCCTTGGTTAGGGTCAGCACCACATCCGCTTTTCCAGCAGTGATGCATTCCACCCCTTTTGGGCAGCGGCTATCTGAGGCTATTTTGTCAAATTTGATGGTAAAACTTTGAATCTCAGAAGATTCTCCGGTTTGCCCAACCAATAAAGGGAAGAGTCGGCCTAGTTCAAATTTGACCGGAGGAGGGGCTGGCTGGGTGCAGCCCAGACTGGCCAAAAGGGCGCTAAGCGCAAGGATGGAAACAAGTAGATTTTTCATTGGTGATAGCTAACTGTTTTTGAAAAAAGTAAAAAAATCGGTTTTGAACCTTTCTGAATTGCAAAAATGATGGCTGAAGGCAGTACTTCCAACTGCAGAACCCGCGAACCATATTAGTTTTGCCCCGCGAAAATAGGACGCTCGACGAATCCATTCATCATTTGCCCTATTGACCACATTATTACCCGCCATAGCGCGCAGCGCAAAGGTGGGCTACACATTGACCACATCAATCATTCTGACCATATTCAATAATTCATGGAGCCAATCATAAAGGGGCTGCTTTCGGGACTTGCGTACGGACTACTCATCGGACCGCTATTTTTTATGAACATCCGTACCACCCTGGCACATGGGATGCGTCAGGGAGTAGCCTTGGTGGGGGGGGCGTTTACCAGCGATTTGTTGTTGGTTTTGGCCAGCTGGTGGGGGGCTGGCCGACTGGCTTCCATTACCAGTGAAGGCTTGTTCCAGAGTTGGTTTGGCTTGATTTGTGGTTTGCTGCTCTTTGGGTTTGGGCTCTCCACAGCCTGGCCCCGCAAACGGCGTTTCGACAACGCAATGACGGATAGTCAACCCATCCCCAAACGCCGTTATGCCTTTTTTCAGGGCTTTTCGGTCAATATGTCCAACCCTTCCAACTGGATTTTCTGGCTCGGGGTAGCCACAGCAGCTCGGGCCGAAGCGCCCGGAGGCAGCGAAACGTATGTGCGTTTCTTTATGGCCGCTGCACTACTAGCCCTGTTTAGTACCGACCTTTCAAAAGCGCTTTTGGCCCATCAAATTGGAAAACGATTAAAACCCGGCGTACCAGAAAAAATTGTCCGTTTCGCAGGGTTCATCCTCATGGGTGTCAGCAGCTGGATCCTTTTTCGGGTGGCGCAAAACGCGCTTTAACGATGTATGATGTATGATGTATGATGTATGATGTATGATGTATGATGTATGATGTATGATGTATGATGTATGATGTACTTAAAAAAAACCAACTCCCAAATAACCAGTAACCAATCACCAGTAACCAATCACCAATTAACCAGTAACCAATCACCAATTAACCAGTAACCATCAACGGCATGGAATCTCTACGCGAACAACTGCTGATTTTAATTAGTACACCGCTTTATGTGGTGGTCATCCTGGCTGAAATGCTGCTGAGCAATTATCGCCATACCCATTCGTATACGGTGCGCGATACCCTCACCAATCTTTACCTCATGCTGCTGAACAGCGGTATCGATTTGGCATTCCGAGTAGTGTATATGGTTATCTTTCAGTGGTTTTGGGTAAATCGATTGTTCGAATTCAGCACCCCCATCTGGTATTGGTTTTGGCTGGTGGTAGGCATGGACTTTTTGTACTACTGGCTGCATCGCATAGACCACTTCAGCCGTTTTTTCTGGGCGGTACACGTCACCCATCACTCTTCCGAAAAATTCAACCTGACCGTTGGGTTCCGCTCTTCGGTTTTCCAGCCGTTGTACCGTTTTATCTATTTTATCCCACTCGCCATGGTGGGTTTCAAACCGGTCGATATCATTTTCATTTTTGCGGCCACTCAGATTTGGGGCATTTTGGTACACACTGAGTTTGTTGGGAAATTGGGGTGGCTGGAACATGTATTGGTCACGCCTTCCCACCACCGGGTACACCATGCATCCAACCCGCTTTACCTGGACAAAAACCTGGGGATGTTCCTCATCGTCTGGGACAAATGGTTTGGCACATTCCAGGAAGAATTGCCCGAAAAAGACTACCAACCCATTCGCTACGGGCTCACAAAATCCCTCGAAAAAAAGGATGCGTTCAACATCGTTTTCCATGAGTGGATCAACATTTTCAAGGACTTGTTCAGCAAAAAACCACTCCGTGCAAAATTCTGGTATGTGTTCGGCCCTCCTGGTTGGAGCCACGACGGCAGCTCGATGACCAGCGAACAAATGCGCGAACAGGAGCGTCGGGAGCAAAAGAAAAGCGGGTAATATTTCAAGCGTACATCCAACAACTTTTGCTTTTCATCGAATCCTGGATTTTGCCTGTACTGGATGGTTTACCTTCGGGCAACATTTGAGGTATTGGGATATTGGGATATTTTGATGCCTCGCCGCATTGAATTATCCCAATATCCTAATCTATAGCCGGGGCAAAGTGGTTTTGAGGATTGATTTTTTATAATCCATTAAAAATCAAGGTGTTTCAATCACTCAAATCATCAAAATCACTTTAATCACAGTATAATTCGCATGAAACAATTCGTCCGAATCCTTTTTGAGGGCGCCGCACAAGCTTGGCAACAGTTGATGGCCAACAAACTGCGCTCTTTTCTTTCGCTATTGGGCGTTACCATTGGCATCTTTTGCATCATTGGGGTTAAAAGCGCGGTCAACTCGCTGGAGGACAATATCCGTGGCTCCATGGCCAAACTGGGGAACGACGTGATATACATCGAGAAATTTTCCTGGGGAGAAGACCCTGGTCAGAATTTTTGGAAATGGATGCGCCGCCCCAATTTTTCCTTTCAAGAATTTGAAACCCTCAAAGACGAACTGGAATTGGCCGACAAAGTTGGCTACTGGCAGTTTTTAGGGGCCAAAACCTCCAAATGGCAGTCTTCCAGTGTTGAAAACTGCTATTTTCTGGGCATTACCGAAGATTGTCGCGATTTGTTTCACCTGGAATTTGAAGGCGATGGCCGTTTCCTATCCCCTGTGGAATACCAAACCGGTTCTGATGTCTGTATCCTCGGCTCGGTTATCGGCACCGAATTGTTTGGCGAAGGCATCGACCCCATCGGGAAAGACATCAGCGTGGGCGGCCGGAAACTACGCGTGCTTGGGGTGCTGAAAAAATCGGGAAAGGACCTGCTCAAACCCTTCAACTTTGACAATTGTGTGCTCATCGGCTACAACCTTGCCCGGCGCGGGTTTGGGGTGCGCGCCAAAGGTGATTTTGAACGCACCAGTATCAGTGTCAAGGCCAAACCAGGCGTAGAACTGGATGCATTGAAAGATGAAATCACGGGCGTCCTGCGCGGGGAACGACGCCTCAAACCACGTGAGGAAAACAATTTTGCCCTCAATACCCTGTCTATCATCAGCGGTCTGTTCGACCAACTGTTTGGCACTATGAACGTGGCAGGCATATTTATCGGTGGTTTTGCGCTGTTGGTGGGCATGTTCTCCGTGGCCAATATCATGTTCGTCTCCGTGCGCGAACGCACCAATATCATCGGAATCAAAATGGCCCTTGGCGCCAAACGTTGGTTCATCCTGCTCGAAATCCTCATCGAAGCCGTGCTGCTTTGCATTTTTGGCGGACTATTCGGCCTCTTGCTGATATGGCTCGTCACAGCAGGCATCTCGGCAGCCATCGATTTCGACATCCACCTGTCCATGAGCAATGCCTTTTGGGGCATATTTACTTCAGCGGCGGTAGGCGTAGCCTCCGGGCTCATCCCGGCTTCCCAAGCCAGCCGCATGGATCCCGTAGAAGCCATTCGAAAGTGATGAATTACGAATTACGAGGTGCGAAGTACGAATTACGAATTACGAGGTGCGAAGTACGATTTAGGCGCTCTCATGGCATTTCAAGCTGGTGCCAAAATCGTACTTCGCACCTCGTAATTCGTAATTCGTAATTCGTACCTCGTAATTCTACATTCGTAAATCCTCCACCCTCACCCCTTTGTATTGTTTGGGGTCGAAGGCGAATTGTCCAGCAACCAAGGCCTTGTTTGGCGAAAGTTTGGTGATGCTGAACGTGTACCTGGAGCCATCTTTGGCAAAACCTTTGATACTTTGGATGCTGCCCGCTTTTTCGTCGATGGCGACCCGGATTTTAGAAAACTCTGAGTTTTTGTCTTTGGGCTTGAACTCAATCTGGGTCAACACCTTAGCTCCTTCAGTGGTTTTATCGGTAATGGCGTACAAAAAATCGCCCTTTTGATAGCGCCCCAACAAATCCTTGGGCGTCAGGAACGCATTTGCATCGTTGGGATCGGCATTGTTTATCTGCACTTCGTTGGACTTTTTTTGGTACACCCAGGTCGTTACCCCGTCGCTGACGATGGTTTGGTCGCTCATGTCAAGGCGGAATTTTTTGCCTTCTTGGCTTATCACCCCTTTTTGGATATCCTTCGCCTGTCCGGGCACTTCAATGGCCAGGGAAAAAGAGGCCTCCACCGTTTTGTAGGCATCGTATTTCTTGCGGATTTTGTCGAGCACCTTTTTGGCCTCGGGGTCGTTTTTTTCGGGAGCAGCCTTTGGTTGTGCCAAAAGGGCCTGGCTAGCAAAAAGGATGGCGATCAGGGGAAAAAGCAGTTTGTTCATTTTTCTCGTGTATGTGAATTAGCAAGGGCAAATTTCCCCAAAAACGCGGCATTTCCAGTAGAGTTGTGTGCGTTGGGGTTAAAGATTTCCAAATTCGCGACGGAGGCGCTGGCAAACAGTCCCCCGAGCTTGAAGATTATTTTTGCAAAAATTCCCAAACACTGCTTTTTGCATAGCGATAAAATGCTAAACGCTCTGCCGTACCTTAGCCCCGTCAAAAGCACGCCACGCTTTCGCTTTTGACATTTTTGCCTAACCATCTTTTTCTAAAACTGAATTGTATGCAAGAACAGGGATTCAAAAACCCCGGCGCCAACCTTCAGGATCTTGGCTTGAAAAACTTGAAAACCGCTTATTGGAACCTCACCCCAGAAGAGCTAGTGGAACATTCCATTTCAAAAGGAATGGGCGTTTTGGCCGATTCAGGTGCCTTGGTTATCTACACCGGTGAATTCACTGGCCGCTCTCCAGAAGACCGTTTTATCGTAAAGGACAGCATCACAGCCAATAAGGTGAACTGGGGGAAAGTCAATCTTCCCTTCGAATCCAAAAAATTCGACGCACTCTGGCGCAAGGCCTGTAGCTATCTCCGCAAGAAGGATGTGTACGTGCGCGACGTGGAGGCCAATGCCAGCGCCAATCCCGATTACCGTCTTCGGGCCCGGGTGGTAACGGAATACCCATGGAGCAATCAGTTTGCCAGCAACATGTTTATCCGGCCCAACCACGAAGACCTGGCTACTTTCGACCCACGTTGGACTGTTTTATGCGTTCCGGGATTCAAGGCCGATCCGGCTGTGGATGGCACCCGCCAACACAATTTCGCCATTGTCAACGTGAAAAAACGCCGCCTGCTCATTGGTGGAACAGGGTACACCGGCGAAATCAAAAAAGGTATTTTCTCCGTCATCAACTTTGTGTTGCCCACACGCACCAAAGATGCTTTGCCCATGCACTGCTCCGCCAATGTGGGCCATGACGGCGATATCGCGCTGTTTTTTGGACTATCTGGCACCGGCAAAACAACCCTCAGCGCTGACCCCAACCGTCCGCTTATCGGCGACGACGAGCACGCCTGGGGCGCTGGCGAAGTATTCAATTTCGAGGGCGGCTGTTATGCCAAAACCATCGACCTGACGGCAGAAAAAGAGCCAGACATCTACCGCGCAATCCGTCACGGAGCCATTTTGGAAAACGTCAAGTTCCTGCCGGGCACCCGCACCGTAGATTATGCTGACCGTAGTATTACCGAAAACACAAGGGTCTCCTACCCTATCCACCACATAGAAAACGCTGTAATCCCAAGTCGTGCGCAAGGTGACCCGAAGAATATTTTCTTCCTGACCTGCGATGCGTATGGTATTCTTCCGCCCATTTCTCGGCTTTCTCCAGAGCAGGCCATGTACTACTTCATCAGTGGGTACACCGCTCGCGTAGCAGGAACAGAAGTAGGGATTAAAGAACCAAAATCAACGTTTTCGGCTTGTTTTGGTGCACCTTTCCTGCCCTTGCACCCTGCCAAATACGCCGATCTTTTGGGCAAAAAACTCCGCAAAAGCAAAGCAAAAGTGTGGCTCATCAACACCGGATGGGTGGGTGGCCCCTACGGCGTCGGGAACCGCATAAAATTGTCGTACACCCGTGCCATGATCACCGCTGCCCTGAAAGGAGGCCTCGACCACGTAGCTTTTGAAAAGCATCCGGTATTCGGAATGGAAATCCCGACTACTTGCCCGGGCGTTCCGAACGACGTGTTGAACCCACGCAATACCTGGACAGACAAAGCCAACTACGACGCGAAAGCAAAGTCTTTGGCCAAGGAATTTATCCAGAATTTTGAAAAATACACCGACCAAGCCAGCGCAGAGATTGTGGCGGCTGGACCGAAGGGGTAAGTCTGGGTTGATGAGGTTTATGGGGTTTATAAGGTTTTTATTTTGCGCCCGAAAAAACAGAATTTATCCACTTTTCGGATGCAAAACATAAACCCTATAAACTCTATAAACCTCATCAACCACTCATTGCCGCTTTTTGAACAAAGCAAAACTTTCCATGAAAATCATACTCGGTATCTCAGGCTCCATTGCGGCGTATAAGGCTGCTGCCCTCACCCGGCTCTGGGTAAAACAGGGGAATGAGGTCCAGATATTGATGACCGAGTCAGCAAAAGCGTTTATCGCTCCGCTCACGCTATCCACCCTGTCCAAACGCCCCGTTTTTAGTGAGGTGGTCTCTGAGTCTAGTTGGAACAACCACGTCGAAC
The DNA here is from genome assembly GCA_022842255.1 of Saprospiraceae bacterium. Classification (GTDB taxonomy): domain Bacteria; phylum Bacteroidota; class Bacteroidia; order Chitinophagales; family Saprospiraceae; genus M3007. The sequence continues at coordinate 11,357 of JALHPW010000020.1, forward strand.
TCGGTCTTTGGGCCGACGCCATGGTTGTTGCGCCTGCCTCGGCCAATACCCTTGCCAAATTGGCCAATGGCCTGTGCGACAACATATTAAGTGCGGTTTACCTCTCTGCACGTTGCCCGGTTTTTGTTGCCCCAGCCATGGATGTAGATATGTGGCACCATCCCGCTACCCAGGCCAATATTCGCAAATTGCAGGAACATGGGGTCCAAATCATCCCGGTAGGTCATGGTGAATTGGCCAGTGGGCTAGTCGGCGACGGACGTATGGCCGAACCCGAAGACATCCTTGAGTTCGTTAGCCGTGCCCCGTCCCCCCTTTCCCCCCTAACCGGCCAAAAAGCCCTGGTCACTGCCGGCCCAACCTTCGAGCCGCTCGACCCGGTCCGTTTTATTGGCAACCATTCCACCGGGAAAATGGGCATTGCAATTGCGGAAGAATTGGTCAAACAAGGGGCCGAGGTCACTTTGGTGTTGGGACCCACGGATTTAAAGCCAAACAATCCGGCCATTAAGACCACTTCCGTCATGACCGCCAAAGAAATGTACGAAGCTTGTGCGGCGGTGTTTTCGGACACCGATATCGTCGTTTTAGCCGCTGCAGTGGCAGATTATCGTCCGCGGGTGTTTTCCGAAACCAAGATCAAAAAGAAGGACGGCGACATGGCCCTGGAATTGGAAAAAACGGTGGACATCGCTGCCACCTTGGGAAAATCCAAAAAGACCGGTCAAATACTGGTCGGTTTTGCCCTAGAAACCAACAACGAAGAAGCCAACGCGCTTCAAAAACTAGAAAAGAAAAACCTGGATTTTATCGTGCTCAATTCCATGCGCGACCCTGGGGCCGGTTTTGGTCACGATACAAACAAGATCACCATTTTAAGACGTGATGGCTCCCACTTGGACTTCCCGTTAAAAGACAAAACCGCCGTAGCGCAAGATATTGTGGCAGAAATTTGTAGTACAGCCAACCCAAAGCACGTTTAATGCGTCAGGGCTTTTTCAAGCAGTAATATTTCAGGTCTATGATTCAGAAAATCGCATTTTTACTCGCGCTTTCTACTTGTTTTTCAAGCCTTTACGCACAAGGTGAGCTGAACGCAAGCGTCCGCGTGAGCACCCCACAACTTCAGCGCAACGACCGCAAGGTGTTCGATCAGTTGGAGACCTCGCTCAAAGAATTTTTGAACAATACGAAGTGGACGAACGACAATTTTGAGCCGGAGGAGCGTATAAAGTGCAACTTCATTATCACGATTTCCAAGGAGTCGGACGGCAACGTATTTGAGGCGGAATTGGCCGTGCAAGCCACCCGCCCAGTGTATGGAAGCGGATACGAAACACCCCTGCTGTCGTACCTCGACAAGGATGTGATTTTTACCTATGAGCAAAACCAGCCGATTGAGTTTTTGCGCGACAACCCGGAGAACCAAAACCTTTCTTCGCTCCTTGCCTTCTATGTGTACATCATTTTGGCGATGGATTACGATTCGTTTTCCCAATATGGTGGAGAACCCCATCTTCTGACTGCGGAAAAAATTATCCTCAATATTCAGAACTCCAGCAGTAACTCGGCACCAGGCTGGCGTCCGGGCGACGGCGGTAAAAACCGCAACCGCTATTGGATCATGGAAAACCTGCTCAACCCGCGCGTTCGCCCATTCAGAAACGCCATTTATACCTATCACCGCAAGGGTTTGGATATGTTCACCACCAATCAAGACCAAGGCAAAGCCGCGATTTTGCTGGCCCTGGAAGATATTGACAAGGTGAGCGCAGCGTATTTCAACTCGATGATCATCCAGATGTTTTCCTATGCCAAAAAAGACGAGTTGGTAGAAATGTGGAAAATCGCGCCCAAGGCCCAAAAAGACCGCGTGATTCAAATCATGTCGAAAATTGACCCTGCAAATACCCAGCGTTATCGAGAAATTGGCAGTTGAACGGCCTTTTTTCCAGAATGTACGAACGGCTTCCGTAGTTTTGTCCCAAACTTCGGAAGCCGTTTTTGGTTTAACATCCAAATCCCATTTTTTTACACCCTCACGATCGCTCACATCTCACACCCTTAATGGATACAATATCAATCGTTTGTCAGTTCCTGCTCAGCCTTTCCATACTTATTGTGCTGCACGAAATGGGGCACTTTGCGCCCGCCAAGTGGTTCAAAACCCGTGTTGAAAAATTCTACCTGTTCTTTGATGCCCCGCCATTCAACTCCCTTTTCAGTCGCAAACGCGGCGAAACGGAGTACGGGATTGGCTGGCTCCCACTGGGTGGCTACGTCAAAATCTCCGGCATGATTGACGAAAGTATGGACAAAGAACAAATGAAAGGCCCGGCCCAACCTTGGGAGTTTCGCGCCAAACCAGCCTGGCAACGTCTGATCATCATGGTGGGGGGTGTGACCGTCAATTTTCTGCTCGGAATGTTCCTGTTTGCCATGGTTCTTTGGGGCTGGGGAAAAGAATACATCCCTACTTCCGAACTTTCAAAAAATGGCATGGCATTCGACTCGCTTTTGCTCAACAACGGTTTCCAACAGGGCGACCTGATTGTAAAAGTCGGGGACAAAGCCTTTGACCGGGTCGACCCAAACGAATTCAGGAAAATCGTGATGCTCGATGGCGCGCGTCAGGCCACCGTAGTGCGTGGTGGACAACAACAAGTCATCACATTTTCGGATGATTTCGTGCAAAAGCTGCCCAAAATCCTGAAAAATGATGTGCTTTCTGCGCGGGTGCCCTTCGTTGTAGAAAATGTTCCGGCCAAAGGCCCCGCCGCAACCGCTGGCATTAAAAAAGGCGACCGAATTGTATCGCTCAACGGCCAGCCCATTGAGTTTTTTGACCAGTTTTGGCCGCTCGCTTCAAAACAAAAAGGTCAAACCGTCAACATCGGTATCGTCAATGAAAAAGGGGACTCCATCCAAACGGTAGTAACCCTTACGGAGCAAGGCAAAATTGGTGCAAACGCCAAACTAGGCGCATATTTCAAAAAAGAAACCCAAACCTATACCCTCGCGCAGGCATTTCCTGCCGGGATAAGCATGGGTTGGAACTTCCTGACCGACCAGATGCAAGCGTTCAAAATGATGTTTCGCGGCGACCTTTCGGTTAAGGACAACCTAGGCAGCGTCATCAGCATCGGCAAATTGTTTGATCCAGCTTGGGACTGGCGTATTTTCTGGAGCGTGACCGCTTCCTTGAGCATCATTCTGGCCTTTATGAACTTGCTGCCCATCCCGGCGCTGGACGGCGGCTATGTGTTGTTCCTTATTTGGGAAGTCCTCACAGGCCGCAAAGTCAGCGACCAGTTCATGGAACGCGCCGTCACTGTTGGGTTTTTCCTGCTCATTGGGCTTATGATTTTTGCACTGGGTTTGGATGTTTGGAGATTGTTTTAGTTTTTAGGGATTGGGAGGGTTCTCCATCCAGCGCATTCCGGCGCATTCCCGGAACGGAGTTCCGGGGTACATTCAAGCAAAAAGCCCTCCCTGCGCTAGCAGAGAGGGCTTTTCAAATCAAGCACCTCGTTCATCGTTCATAACTCATCGTTCATCGTTAACTACCGTAGTACGCTCATTTTGCGTACGTTACGGCCTTTACCGCTTTCGAGCGACACAAAGTAGAAACCATTGGCGAGGCCTTCGGTGCGAAGTTCTTGCGTGGATTCGCCTTGTGGGATGTTGATGTTTTGTTGGAACGAAACCGTGCGACCTGCGGCATCCGTGATTCGGATAGCGGCTTCGAAGGGCTTGTCGGCGCTGATGTTCAGGGTGGCCACATTGGCGCTTACAGGGTTGGGCGAAAGCTGCCAGGCGGTAAGGCCTTCGATTTCATACGTCGCGGTGGTGGCCACCGAAGACGTTTTGAAACTCCGTGTACGCGGCGTAGCGCAGCCAACGTAGTAGTTAAAAGGTTTGACGCGCCAGTAGTAGGTTTTGGTAGGCGAAAGGTTGGTGAGCAGTTTGCTCGTGCCAGTTTCGATAAAAGTTTGGTTGAACTGTGTACCAAAAGTGGACACAATGTCAATGTCAATCAGGTAGTGTGTAGCCCCTGGAACCGCCTGCCACTCAAGCAACGCGTTGTCGTAATACTGAATGGTAAGGCCATTGCCTGGGGAAACCAGTAAATCAGTTGGAGAGTTGATTTCAGTGGCAACAGGGGCAAACGTGTTGTCCAGGTAGTTGCGGTCCACGCTAGACAGGTCGGCATTCATGATGTCAATCTGGTCTTGCGTGAATTGGTAGCTGGAGCAATCGCCGAAATAGCTCATGTAGTTGTTTTCCATTGGGTCAACCACTACGCCCAATGGGTCTTTTGCGCCCCCATTGTAGTTGTTGCAACTGGATGCGATAAAGCCAAAGTTGTAATCTGGTGGCGTATCGCAGATTTCATCGGCAGCCGTAGTGCAGTTGGTGCCATTTTGACGCTCTGTGGTTACCCCGCCACCATTAGGGGCCACCACGGGTGCGATGGGCCAGGTTGGGTCGGCGGGGTCAAACGAGTTGCTTTCGTAGCCATAGAACGTGTGTGGCAGGGTAAACAGGTGACCCATTTCGTGTGGCAAGGTGCTGTTGGGCATGTTGCCGTTGGTTTCTGTTTTACGGCTCACAATCCAGTCCTGCGGGATATTGTAGTACGCCAGGGTGATACCAGGCTGGTTGTTGCCAGAAACTGGTTCTTGTACCACAAACACATTCACCGCATTTTGGTGGCGGCGCAAGTTCATCAAGAGGGAATTGGACTGTGTATTGTACACATTGTCGTTGTTGATGGACTTGTTGAACAGACCGTAGGTGGGGTGTTCGCTGAGGTAAAATTGAATCCCAACAGGCATGTAGGCCGCGTTCAGGGCACACAATTGTTCCAGAATACGGATTTCCTTGTGTTTCCCGTTTCCGTCGGCATCCCCCACCAGGTGGAAGTGGATGGGAACGTATCGGGTTTCGCCGCGGTCCGCTGCGGAGGCGCGCATGGCTTCCATCACGATTTTATTTTCGCGGAGACGTGTAAACAGCTCGGCTTGATCTTGGGCGTTGCCACAAATATGTGTCGGTGCTACTTGGCTAAATACAGGCAAGGAGGCCAATAAGGCAAAAAAGAGGATGAAAAATCCTTTTTTCATGGAGGAGAAATTTTAATGTTTGAAAGACTTTGGACGCAAAATTAAGCAAAGGTCTTGGAAGCCTCTGTCAAGAAGTGGCAATTCATCAGTTTTTGCAACCTTTGCTGCGATCAAGGAGTCTTATCGCGCGTTGTCAATTGCCTGGCGAGGTGGTTTGTTTTTTCATCGAATAAATGGGGAGAGTTAGTAGATTGCTCGTTAACTTTGCAATAATTCTGAAACCAACTTGGATAAAACGTTGTTTCAGGATATAATTTTGCAAAGTCCCATTTTTCTTTAATCACCTCGAAATTCAGTTCTCGCTGCTCAAATGCTGAAACCCATGACGACAAACAATCTATTGGCCAAATATTTTTGGTTGATTTCGCTGCTGTGTTTAGGCGCATCCCACGCTCAGGCACAGGATACGAGCAGCGTTGCTACCCGCCCACAAAGTATTTTCAACATCTTGACCCAAAAGGAGGCGGTCAAGATGACTTTGGAAACCGACCTCACCACCATCATCGAACAGAAAAAGACCAACCAGTATTTCCCTGCCACCCTGCGCACGGAAGACGGTAAAGTATATCGGGTGGAAGTAAAACCGCGTGGTAAGTTCCGCAGAAAAGTATCGGTATTCCCACCCTTAAAATTGAAGTTCAAAAAGAAAGAGCTCCTTGCAGAAGGCCTGGATACGCTCAACGAAATCAAACTGGTACTTCCCTGTTATGAGAGCGACAAAGGTGATGAACTTATTATCCGCGAATACCTGGCTTATCGAATGTTTGAGCATCTGACGGACGCGAGTATGCGCGCCAGACTCGTCCGACTCACCATCCGCGACACCCATGTGGAGAAATCGCGTAGGCAGATGTACGCCATCTTGTTGGAAGACGAGGAGGAGTTGGTGGCACGGTTACACGGCGAACTCAATGAAGAATACGGCATACCCACCGACAGCCTTCATACCAATCAGGCAGCATTAATGGTCATGTTCCAGTACATGATTGGCAATACAGACTGGGAAATACCCATGTTGCGTAATGTAAGACTGGTCCGTGCCCCGCAATCCGGTAAGACTCTGTTGGTCCCTTATGATTTTGACTTTTCCGGTTTGGTCAGCGCCCCCTACTCCAGCCCAAGTTCCGAGACAGGCCTAAAAACCGTTCGCGACCGTTTTTTGATGAGTAATGGACTCAAACCTGAACAATTGAAACGGGCATTGAACACCTTGAAATCAGCCAAACAAACCTTTTACAACCTTTGCAAGTCAAAGCATCTTAACAATAGCGCCACCGAGGATATGATCAGTTTCCTGCGTACATTTTTTGAAAAGGTGGAGGGTAAAAACGAAATCCCCCAATTAATCCGTTTGGACATTGATTGACGGTACACGGTGGACGGTATACGGTAGATGGTACACGGCTGACCGTAAACCGTGTACCGTAAACCGTGCACCGTATTTTTCTAGTGAAAATGAAAAGCGAGGCATTAAAATATTGGAAATAGAATTCTACCTTTGCCCCGCGAAAAAAATCGCCCCCGGAGGAGTGCCAGAGTGGTTTAATGGAGCGGTCTTGAAAACCGTCGTACTGAAAGGTACCGGGAGTTCGAATCTCTCCTCCTCCGCTTCACCCGCCATAGTGCCGCTTCAATGCGGTACGACGGCGGGTTTTTTATTTTATACGCTACTTGTTCCACCCTAAAGGCCGCCATTTTGACTTATCTTCGCGCCCGTTTCCATGAATCTTACGCTTGACATCGGCAACACGCGTCGCAAAATTGGTCGCTTCAATGGGACCAAACTGGTCGAGACGAAAATCGTGACTGATTGGAGCACCTCTGAATTGTTAGACTATTGCAACCAAAACGGGGTGCGCAGCATCATCCTTTCTTCAGTGGCAAAACCAGAGGAGGCGCTGAGCCAAGCCCTTGGACAGTACTTTGATTTTCTGGAACTTACGCACCAAACACCCCTGCCTTTTGAAAACCTGTACACTACCCCGCAGACTTTAGGAAAAGATCGTTTGGCAGCGGTGGCCGGGGCTCAAGCGTTGTTGCCCCGTCAGCATTG
>JALHPW010000021.1:0-9401 GCA_022842255.1 Saprospiraceae bacterium
CCTTTGCCCGGATCTTCGTAAAAAATATCGAAGCGGAATTCCTGCGGGTCCACGTTGGCAGTACCTACGGCGTACACGTTTTTCATCATCAAATCCCAGATGGGGAGTTTGACATTGGCCGTGGTGCTTTTCAGCATTTTGAGGAAAAGCACGTTGGTTTTCAGCGTATCGACCGAACTTTTCTTGGGCACATCGTCCGAAAATTCACCGATTTTGTACGGAACACCATTATAGGTATAGGTCATGGCCACTCCCACTACCTGGTCGGGCTGCACGTTGAGGTTGATGCTGACAAAACCCAATTGCTCGTTGTAGGTGAATTCTTGCGGGGACAACAGGCGGGCGTTCATTTTTTCAAAATCCCGGATTTGCTTCATACCGGTCATGTTGCCGGGCGTAGCAAACGCTGGCCCGGTGAGTTTGCTCACTACCCGGTCGCTGAATCGCATATCAGGGTCGTCATTCAATTCATCCAGGATTTTGCGGTACAGGCTGTTGTTCTGGTTGGCGGGCAGTGCGTTTCCTTTGATGTCCTGGCCGGGAGGATTGAGCAGGGCCCAGGAAGAGTCGACCATTTTGGAAGGAAGGGCTTCGCCCAAATCGGCGAGCGGCACCACGTCGCGGGTGTTTTGGAACTCCTGTTTGTCGTTGGTAATCCAGACCTCCATCCGCGTGATGCTGAACAGCGATTGCGGCACGGGGAGACATTTCATTGCGGGCTCGAACTCGCTCCGGTTCCAGTGGCTGAGGAAGAAGTGGCGGTTTTCGTCGTATTCGTCGATTGGTTTTTCAAAGGTTTGTACTTGCGAACCGCCTTGGACTTTGATGCTTTGTTGTCTGGAACGTTGCTGGCTTACTACGAGTGTGGTACGCAGGTGGCCAAATTTCATTTCCGTTTTCAGACCGAAGAGGTTTTGCGCGCCTTTGATGAGGTTGGAGCGCAGGGGCATGGACACGTTACCGGCTTCTACGTTTTGAATGATTTCATCTTCCGAAAAACCCTTCGTATCGTAGTTGATCTTCATTTGATTGTCAAAATCGAAGGTCGCCTGCGTGTTGTAGTTGAAATTGAGGTTCAATTTTTCCCCGATTTTGCCTTGGGCACTCATGTTGATGTCCATATCAAAATCGAAGTTCCCGTTGGTCTGCTGACGAAGGGTCAGGATCGGGTTCTGGATTTTTTGCCAATCGTACCCAAAGGTCAGGTTGATATTTCCTTGTGGTTTGATGTCTACGTTGGTGCCACCAAACAGACGGTCGATCAGTGAAGTTTTGAAGTTGAATTTTGACACCGGGTCGGTGGTGCCATCGGCGCTTTTTCCATCGGCGGAGACCACCCCCTGCAAGCGGTCGAAATATTCGCGTTGTTGTTGTTCGTCGCGGTAGCGCACATATTCCTCAAAGGTCATGTAGGTGGGTGCGCGGTAAAATTCTTCGCCAATCCGCTCGGTTACGATGTACATATCCGAAGCAGCGTCGTATTCCACCTGCCGTTCGATGGCTTTTGGGTCGCGCAAATCCACCGGATTGCTGCCTCCTGCATTGATAAAATCGTCGTAACGCTCGTTGAGCGGCGGGAAGGTATCTAGGGTGGACGGTAAACGGTCCACGGTGGACGGTTCACGGTTTACGGCTGACCGAGCACCGTCCACCTTGGACCGTGAGCCGTCTACCGTTATAGCCACAGGCCGTTCGCCTTCGGGGAAAAAGAGGGTAAGCACGTTTTCGCGCACGGCTTCGGGGTAAGCGAAGGCATAGAGTGCGCAAATGGAAAACAGGGCAATCGCCGCGAGAAGGCTGTTCTTCTTCGTCATTTTCAAAAAAGCAGGATGGTTTACAGTAATGGATTTGTTGACTGGCGAATTGGCTGATTGGCGGCATTTATGACCGATTTCAACAAATACAACCCTGAAAACAAATTCAACTTCACATAGTCAGACCGGTGTTGGTGCCCGGCATGCGGATTACGAGTGGGGCAATGACGCAGGCTCCAAAAAAATGGTTGCCTTGACTTGACTTATTTCCCGACCATTTTTTGGCAAGCAGTTTTTCTACTTTTGTGCCGCGTTTGGAGCGTTTAAACGTTTAGGTTAGGGCTTAGGGTTGAGTAGTTTAGGGTTTAGGGGTTCCGCTCTACGCTAAACACCAAACCCTAAACCCCTAAACTCTAAACCCTAAACTACTCAACCCTAAACCTCCAAACCCTCAACCATAATTATCTATGAGCAACCGCGACAACCTCCTCGGCGTTTTGGGGACGATTTACCGATGGAGAAAGGCTATTCGAAACACTTGCCTGCTGGCCTTGATTGGCAGTGTTGGCATTGCCTTGTGGATGGACAACTATTACAAGTCCACCACCATTTTTTACCCGTCCAACCAGGACCTTTCCAAGCCTGAGCTCATTTTTGGCACCATGGTTAAGGTGACTGAATATTTTGGTACAGACAAGGACGTCGACCGAATTCTGGAAATTGCGGCAAGCAACGAGGTGGTAGATTACATGCTGAACCGTTTCAATCTTTTTCAGCATTACGACATTGACTCCAGTAGCCAGGAAGGCCGTTTTTGGGCGCGCTTGAAATTCCGGGAATTGTATGTGGTACAAAAAAACCGCAATGATGCCATCGAATTGAGCATCGAAGACACCGACCCGAAATTAGCCGCCGATATGGCCAATGCCGCTCGGGAAAAAATCGATGAAATCGCCCAGCGACTCACGAAGAACAACCAGGCCCAGCTCATCGCCTCTTTCGACGCCAATATCAAGCGTAAAACCGCCGAACTGATCCGGCTTGGCGATTCACTCCGCAACGTGCAGGCCCAGTACAATATCTATGCTGGCGGTGAGCAGGGCGAACAACTCTCCGAACAACTCACCCGAGCGGAGGAAGACATCGCCCGTAACCGCGCACGACTGGAAGTGCTGGATGGCAACCCAGTCATTCCGCTCGACACCATCGAATACATCAAAGCCAACCTGCGTGGTGCCATGCGCCAACGCCAGATGTTGCTGGCGCACAGTCCGAAAGGTGGCAACCTGAGCATCCGGGACTACAATGAAGGCATCGGCCGGGTGTCTATTGCCAATGATTTGCACAATCAGGCGCGCAAACAATTAGGTTTTGACTTAGAACGCTACAACCAAATCCTAGCCGCCCAAGCCACCGACATGAAGGCACTACAAACCGTTGAAATTGCCGAACCAGCGCTGATGAAAATCCGTCCGCGGCGCAGCATGATCGTGATCGGAGCCGTAGCAGCCGCATTTCTCTTCACGCTATTTGCGGCATTTTTGGCAGATGCCTACCGCGATGTGAATTGGAAGGAGTTGGGGAATTGACGAGTTGCGAAGTGCGAGTTGCGAAGTGCGAGTTGCGAAGTACGAAGTACGAAACTGAGCCACCAAACGTAGCGTCGTAGCGTCGTAGCGTGAAACCCCAAACCTAGCGTCGCAGCGTGAAACCAAAAATCGTAGCGCCGTAGCGACGTTGCGTGAAACCCAAAAACGTAGCGTCGTAGCGTCGTTGCGTGAAACCCCAAACCTAGCGTCGCAGCGTGAAACCAAAAATCCTAGCGCCGTAGCGTCGTTGCGTGAAACCAAAAACGTAGCGTCGTAGCGTCGTTGCGTGAAACCCAAAAACATACCGCCGTAGCGTCGCAACCTGAAACCAAAATCGCCACCACAGCCAGAAATAGTAGTTCAACATCCACAAACTTGAAACTTGAAACAATAACCGGGATTCCAAAAGGCCACCCACAGGGGGTGTTGGCTGTGGCGTTTATCGCGCTGAGTCTGAGTGCTATTTTGGCGGGTTTGTGGTTGGAAATGACCTGGATAACCTTTATTCCGGCAGGTTTGGCGATGCTCTGGTTGGCCTTGGTAGATGTGCGGAAGGTATTTTTCCTGATGCTCGGCTGTATCCCGATTTCGACAGAGATATCCCTTCCGGGAGGTTTGGCCACTGATTTGCCTTCCGAGCCCTTGATGTGGCTGCTAACCTTGGCGGGGGTGGCGTGGTTTTCCCGCAATTGGCGACAAGTGGACGTTCGGTTTTTCCGCCATCCGATCACTTTGGCGCTTTTTGCCCATTTGTTTTGGCTCACGGTCACGGTGGCCTTTTCGCAAAGTCTGCTCATTTCATTCAAATCCCTGCTGGCAAAGGGCTGGTATGTGGCGGTATTTTATTTCTGGGCAGCGCGTTTCCTGAACAATCCACGCGATTTCAAGGCCCTGATGTGGTGGTTTTTTGTGCCGCTTTTTTTGGCGACCATTACCGTGGTGTATCGACACGCCGGGTATAATTTTTCCTTTGAGACCATCAATGGGTGCCTGGAGCCTTTCTTCCGCAACCACGTGATGTATGCCTGTTTGCTGGCTATTTTCCTGCCGTTTGCCTGGTATGGCACCTATTGGTATCGGCGTTTTTCGGGCCCTTGGTGGTTGTTGGTAGCGGGTGTGCTGGTGTTTTTGGTGGGCATCAATTTCGCTTATACCCGTGCGGCCTATGGGGCTTTGGTACTGGCCGTGGGCGTGTATTGGGTGGTGCGCTGGCGTTTGATGAAAGCGGCATTGGTCGGGGCGGCCCTGTTTTTTGCCGTGTTTTTTGTGTTTTTGGGCACACGGAACAACTGGCTGATGTTTGCCCCGGAATTTGAAAAAACCATTTCACACCAGCGTTTCGACCGACTTTTGGAGGCCACTACCAAACTGGAGGATATTTCCACGATGGAGCGCGTGTACCGATGGGTGGCCGCGTCGTATATGATCCAGGAACGCCCGGCGTTGGGGTTTGGTCCTGCTACGTTTTATACCTATTACAAAAATTACACGGTCACGAGTTTCCGCACCTACGTGTCAGACAATCCGGAGCGGTCCAGCACCCACAACTATTTCCTGATGGTGGCGGTAGAACAGGGTTTGCCGGGCCTCTTGTTTTTTCTGTTGTTTTGTGTGGTGGTGATGCTCAAGGGCGAATCGACCTACCACCGCACGAGAGATCGCGACACGCGGGTGGCGTTGTTGTCGGCACTGCTGTGTTTTGTGCTCATCAATATCCTGATGCTGATGAACGATTTTATCGAAACGGATAAGATTGGTTCGCTTTTTTTCCTTTCGGCGGCTATTTTGGTGAATATTGATTTGAGGAATCGGGACGGGGTGGAAACTTCTGAAGGCTAAGGTGTGTTCTGACAGGGCATTTTCAAACAAATCCCCTATTTTTAGGCCTTGTTTCCTGCAAGTTTGCCTCTGACATGAAAACGCTCCCCCTGCTTTTTGCCCTCTTTTTTGCAATGCCCAGCGCGCCCTTGCAATCCCCCGTTGCTCCCCAGAAAAACAGACTGGGCAAGGATTACGCCGTCTTCTTCTACGTTACCGATTTCAAACCTGGATGGGAATCTCTGCCAGAAACCAAGACGGAAGCCCTGGTGCTCAAGGCCGAACTGGAGACCAATTTCGGCTTCCAATGCGAAGCTGTGGCAAACCCGAGCAAAGCGCAAATACTCGCCAAACTAAAATCCTACAACGACCGCATTAGCTCCGACGACCAATTGCTGCTCTTTTTTTCCATGCACGGACATTATGACGCCAGTGCTGAGCGTGGCTACCTCATCCCTGCCGTTGGTACATCTGTCGATGAATACGGTTCATCGTGGCTGAGTTACGATGATCTTGGCACTTATCTGGCTCGCTGCCAAGCCAAGCACTTACTGCTAGCGCTCGATGCCTGCCATTCAGGCTCATTTGGCATCCGGAACAAAGCCCGCCCAGAGGCACCCACCTACGCTCAAACCGACGACTGCGCCCAGCGCCTGGCCAAAATGCTTGAGTATAAAGCGCGGCAATACTGCACGTCCGGCAATAAAGAAGCCAAAACCCCAGCGAAATCCCGCTTCGCCGACAAATTCCTCGAAGCGCTGCGCAAGGGTGGAGAGGAAGGGCTCGTGCGTTTCGATGACCTGGAATATTCGCTTGGTAAGATTGAGCACCCGCAGCCTGAAAGCGGCACGTTTCGGGGACATGAAGCTGGTGGGGATTTTGTTTTTGTGCGGCAGGGGGGATGTGTGACGGCTCCTCCAAAACCTGCTCTTGTAGAGGATAATGCTGCCGAAGAACGGGTTTGGAAAATTGCCCAAAAGCGAAACGATATTCAAATGTACTTGGATGAATTTCCAAATGGCAAGTATAAGGAGGAAGCTGAGAGGAGGAAAAAGGCAGAGAATACCGATTCAAAATCCCTAAAATGTAGAGAGTTGATTATTTGTGAGACCTCATTCGAAGATTCTGTGATGATTCCGGCGAGTCAAGTGTTGATAAAGGGCAACTATCGTCCTGATAATTACTATGTCGTTGAGGTTGATAGGACCACGCCTCTAGGGAATGGGCCCTGGAAGCCTGCAACCATAGGTATTCAGGATACAGGAAAGACCTTTCAATTCCGCATTACGGATTCAAAAACCGGCAACAAATGCTGGGGAAATGTAAAAATAGTAGCAGGGCTCTCCATTGAGTCAGATATGGTATTTGTGAAAGGTGGGAGTTATGATAAGGTGACCATAAACGACTTTTACATAAATAAGTATGAAATTACCCAGGCACAATGGAAAAAGGTAATGGGTAAAAATCCATCAAAATTTGCAGGTTGCGACAATTGCCCAGTGGAAAATATAAATCAAGACGATGTGGATTCCTTTATCCTAAAACTAGCACTAAGAACTGGGGTGGAGTATAGGTTACCTACAGGGTTTGAGTGGAAATTCGCCTATTCAGGAGGGACAAAAAGCAAATATTTTCAATATGCTGGAAGCAATATTATTGATGAAGTAGCATGGTGGAATGGAAATTCAAAAGCAAAAACACATCCAGTCGGATTGAAAACCCCCAATGAACTAGGCCTCTTTGACATGAATGGCAATGTAGAAGAAATGACCTTGGATCACATAACTGGCAAATCTCAAACCTATAGGGGAGGAAGTTGGAAGGATGATGATAAAGTGCGTAACTACTCTATAGCAGGAAATGGGCAATTTTACCGCGCTCATACTCTCGGCTTCCGCCTAGCCCGATCAAAATAACCCCACCCCCCACCCCAAATTTCCAAATCCAACCCACTTTCCTATTTTTACCCCCAATTATTCACAAACCTCCACACCATGAAGCACCATATTGCCCTTCTGTCGGTCGTTTGCCTGTTGCAAATGGCCGTCCCTGCCCACTCCCTTTTTGCGCAAGACCTCTCGGAAGACTTGCCGTTTTTCCACCAACAAGCTCAGGAATACCAGCGTTGGCTCGACAAGAGCGGACTAGGTAATGCCTTGGCTGTCAAGGAGATAAAACTCCTGAAAAACGGTAGCGAACTCGAACTACACCTCCGGCTTCGGCCCTCCAATTTGGACTCCGCCATCGGCCTTTGGAAACAAACCAAAGCAGATTTTCTTGCCACCAACAAGCAGCCGCTGGAAGAAAAACTGTTTCGCGTTTTTATCCACAAAATGGAAATCCCGCCAGCCAATGGCAATGTCCAGATTTATGTTTTTGACAAAACGGGCAATTACATCCCCTGTTTTTATGTACCCATTTGGGAGGAAAACGGGGTTGTCCAAAGTGAAGAAACCATCGGGGAATGCAAGGACAAACCCATTGAAATCCGGTTCAAACCCCAACCAATACGCCAAACCATCAAAGGCAAAACCACTTTTGTAGAACGCCAGCTCACAACCGACGAGGTGTTTGACACCATTCTCAGCTTCCTGCGCAGTAGATACGGACGCACGGAATGTCACGACCGCTACCCCGAAATCGTGGAAGAGCTCCGCACCGAAACCATGCTCAAAGTGAGTGTCACCGACCTCTGCCGTGTAGTGCTGACCGATGAACAAAACTCGCTCTGGTGCAAAGGTGTGGAATCGCTCGGCTGGAAATGCAACGACGTGCGCCGCGAACGATTGGAATTCGAGTTTTTCTACCCCGGAAACACCAAATCCCTCACCGGCAAACTCACCGGCAAGTTCGGCTCCGGGGTGTACCGTCCGCGCAAAAGCGGCTACATGGACATGGAGCCCGATTTTGAAGATTACCTCGATGCCTTCAACCTGAAACTCCACCAGGAATTGAAGGTTTGGCTGGAGCGAAATTAAGTGTCGAGTAGTTTATCTAACCGCGGAGACGCGGAGGCGCAAAGTATTGATTTTCAAATGCTCTGCGGCTCAGCGCCTCTGCGGTTAATTTTCTCAGTACTGAGTCAAATCAATCGCGATGAACCCACTACAACTTATCCGTAGGCAGATAGCCGAAGGTCAACTTTCCGAAGCGGCCCTCGCAGCCCTCACCCACGCGGAGGCCTGCCAAATCGCACCTGCTGCCAACGGACTCACCGCTTTATCCGCCCAACTCGAAGAGACCCGTCGCCAATGGAACACCGGGCAACTGAGTTTCGACGACTACTCCCGGGCCCATGCACAAACCGCGCATAAACTAGCGGACTGGCTCGACCAATTGCCCGAACAGGCCACACCCAATGCAGCCAAACGCATGCTCCGGGAGGAAGTATTCAAAAAACGCCTGTTTTGGCTGCTTGCCCTTGGCAAAGTGCTGGTGATTGGGCGACTGCTTTATCACTGGAGCACAGGCGGTTTCAATAAAGAGCAACTTTTTTCGAGCATCGGACTACTGGCCCCTGCCTTTGCCGCCTACCTGTTCGTGATGCTCGATGATAGTCTCCACAACCGCAACACGCATGTGCCGCGCTACGTATCGGGGCCACTCGTGCGCATTGCTTATTGGCTATTACCTGCCTACGCCCTCGCCTTGATGTTTTTGCTGGAATTGAAAGTGATGAGCACCCTCACATTTACCGAAATGACCGCCGGTCTCGCCCTGGTGGAAAGTGTGTTGGGTGGTTATGTGGGCAAGATTGTGCAGGCGTTTTTTAAGAAGGAGGAATAAAACCTGCGGCTAGCGGGGTTGTGTCAAAAGGTCGAAGAAAAACAAAAGTGGTTATGTGCGAGAAATTAAATTTGCATCAATCGCAAACTTCCCGAAAGTTTTAAACTTTCGGGAAGTTGTATTCCAATCAGAACAAAACATGATTTGGAGCAAAAACAAGGCTTTCCTGAGCCCCAATGTTTTGCCCCCCACGAAACTAATCCAAGGCCCCCCGCCTAAAACAACACCCAACCATGAAAAAAATCCTACTAACCCTACTAATCCTTAGCCAATTCACCGCTCAAGCCCAACGCAGCGGCTCCGATTACGCTGTCTTCTTCTACGCAACAGACTTCCAACCCGGCTGGGCCGCCCTGCCCGAAACCGCCAAAGAAGCCAACGAACTCAAAACCGAGCTAGAAACCAATTTCGGCTTCACCTGCGAGGCCGTGCCCAACCCGAGCAAGGCGCAAAT
>JALHPW010000021.1:9411-17744 GCA_022842255.1 Saprospiraceae bacterium
AACAGTACAACGACCGCCTGAGGGAAAACGACCAGGTGCTCTTCTTTTTTTCCATGCACGGTCACTATGAAGAAAGCGCCGAACGTGGCTTTTTGATTGCCGCCGATGGGGCCTTGAAGGACGACTACGGTGAAACCTGGCTCAGTTACGACGACCTCAGCGGTTTCCTCGCCCGTTGCAAGGCCAAACACGTGTTGCTCGCGCTCGATGCCTGCCACTCCGGGGCTTTTGGCATACGAAACAAGGCCCGGCCCGAGGTGCCGACCTATTCCCAGGCGGAGGACTGCAACCAGCGCGTGGCGAAAACCTTCCAGTTCCAGGGCCGCCAATTCTGCACTTCCGGCAATAAATCCTCCAAAACCCCGGCCAAATCCTTGTTCGCCAGCCGTTTTTTGGAAGCCCTGCGCAAGGGTGGGCAGGATGGGATTATTCGGTTTGATGATTTGGAGTATTATCTTGGAAAGGTGGAAAACCCTCGCCCGGAGAACGGGACGTTCCGCGGGCACAGTCCCGGCGGTGATTTTGTTTTTGTAAAAAAGGGAGGGTGCACGGGTACTGCGTCTACAATAAGCACGACCCCTCAAAACAATCAAAACAACAAAGACCTGCAAGCCTGGAACAAGGCCAATGCCGAAAAAACAAAAGCCGCCTACCAAGCCTACAAAGCAGGGAATTGTCCCGGCGGGGCCTTCTGTGAAGCGGCAGAGGCTCGAATCAATGCGATTTTGGCAAAAGACAAATCGGATTGGGAAGCCGCCAAAAACGCGAACACCATCCAGGCTTTTGAAAAATACCTGTCCGACACCCCCGACGGGGAGTTTCGGGAAGACGCCAATCGGGCCATCGGACAGCAAAAAGAAGATGCCGCGTGGGCAATGGCAGACAAAACCGGCAGCGCGGAACTTTACCGAAAGTTCGCCGCAGATTATCCAGCCAGCGGCCGAGCCAAACAAGCCTTGCAAGAGGCCGAACGGATTGATAACCTGAAAAAAGCCATTGCCAGCAACGACGGGATGGTACTTGTGCCCGGCGGCACTTTTCAAATGGGTTGTCTCGATATCGACCCAGATTGTAGCACCAGTCTCTTAACCGAATCCCAAAAGCCGAGCCATACCGTCACCCTTTCCGATTTTTACATCGGTAAATATGAGGTCACGCAAAAACTATGGCGCGACGTCATGGGTAAAGACCCGGAAAGTCCCTGGAACGACGATCAAAAAAAATGCGATCAATGCCCCGTTACCAACGTAAGCTGGGATGATGTGCAAGTTTTTTTACAAAAACTGAATCAAACCACCCCTGTTGGGCAAAAACCATATCGCCTGCCCACCGAGGCAGAATGGGAATACGCTGCCCGTGAATGTGGTAAAGCCGTGCTTTTTGGCAATGGGAAAAACGAGCCAACCATCAAGGAAATCAACTATCAAGACCGCGGCACCAACGCTTCCAATTATGAAAAATATAAAAAAAAGCTCCTAAAAGTAGGCAGCTTCAAACCCAATGCCCTCGGTCTGTACGACATGAGCGGCAATGTGTCAGAATGGTGTAGCGATAAATATTCGGTGTACAACGAAAACCCCTCAACCAACCCAGACGTGCAGGATGCCCCAGGCAGCGGCCGGGTGCGGCGCGACGGAAACTTTAATACCAGCGCCAGACATATCAAAACAACTTTTCGCCTCCGTTTCGATCAAGACAGTAAAGATCCGGGCTTGGGTTTCCGCCTCGCACGTTCAAAATAAACCATGCCCTCGCTGGCGCGATGCGCTGCATCGTGCGAAACTATTCCGCGGGCTTTGCCCGAACAACCACCCAAGTATGAAAAAAATGCAATGCTTCGTCCTCCTATTTACCTGCTTTACGGCTGCTGCTCAACAAAAAACGAGTTCAGGTTTATCTCCCTCTTTGCCATCCGCCGCAACAGCTTACGAAATGGTCTTCGTAAAAGGTGGAAAATTCCTGATGGGGAGCCATAGCACAGAAGCCGACCGTAGCGACGATGAGCTGCAGCACGAAGTGGAGCTCTCCGATTTCTATATTGGAAAATATGAAGTGACCCAAAAACAGTGGCGGGATGTGATGGGCGACAATCCTTCCTACTTCAAAAACTGCGACAACTGCCCCGTGGAACAAGTCAGTTGGAACGAAATTCAGGAATTTATCAAAAAACTAAACCAACAAACGGGACGCAATTACCGCCTACCCACCGAGGCCGAATGGGAGTACGCCGCAAAGGGCGGAATTAAGAGCAGTAAATTCGCTTACGCTGGAGTTGCGGACAAAAGCAATTTGGATAAATACGCCAATTTCTGTGATCAAAATTGTGAGTATAACTGGAAAACAGAATCGTCCAATGATGGCTACA
This sequence comes from Saprospiraceae bacterium, assembly GCA_022842255.1. Taxonomy (GTDB): domain Bacteria; phylum Bacteroidota; class Bacteroidia; order Chitinophagales; family Saprospiraceae; genus M3007. Next base: position 11,777 of record JALHPW010000021.1, read on the forward strand.
AAGGCACCGCTCCTGTTGGCAAATTGCTGCCCAATGAACTTGGCCTACACGACATGAGCGGCAATGTATGGGAATGGTGCAGTGACTGGTACGGTTCGGATTATTACAAAAGCAGCGCTGCCAAAAACCCGACGGGACCAAATAGCGGCTCCGATCGTGTTATCCGCGGTGGGTCGTGGTACTACTACCCGCAGAATTGCCGTGCAGCGGATCGCAGCAGCGTCACGCCCGGTAATCGCAGCTACAGCTTTGGTTTTCGTCTGGCCAGGACCAATTAACCCCTACTATCTCTACCCATGAAAAATATCCTACTCACATTCCTAATCCTCAGCCACTTCACCGCCTCCGCCCAGCGCACCCCTCCTCCTTCAGTTGGGGGAGGCCGGGAGGGGGTCGATTACGCCGTCTTCTTCGTAGCCTCCAAGTTCGACAACGGCTGGACCACCCTCGAACACGCCCCCGGCGAAGTCAAGGCCATCGGCGACCTGTTACACGAGCAATACGGCTTCGATGTGCGCATCGTGACCGATGCCACCCGCGCCAAAATCGTGCAGACCCTCGCCGAGTACAAGCGCAAGCCCTACGGCCCGCAAGACCAACTCCTGCTCTTTTTTTCCATGCACGGCGTACACGATGCCGACAGCGACCAGGGCTACCTCGTGCCTAAAGATGGCCTTTACGACGACCCATCCTACGAATCCTGGTTTTCCCACGGCGCGCTGCGCGACCTGGCGCACTCCATGAAATGCCCGCGGGTACTCGTGGCGCTAGATGCCTGTTACTCCGGCATTTTTGGCAAAGGCCGCGACAAGCCCGGTCCACCTGTTTGGGAAAACACACCCGACTGCCAGGCCAAAGTCCGCGCCGCTTTTACCAGCAGCCCCACCCGAAAATACCTCACCGCCGGGGGCGACACCCGCGTGCCCGCCAAAAGCATCTTCGCCGCCCAGTGGCAGGTGGCCCTTAAAACCGGCGCCGGCTCCGACGACCTGCTTTCCTACACCGAGCTCATGGCCAAACTCGACGAGTTCCGCGACCCACGGCCCACCTGGGGGAATTTTGTGCCGGGCACGGATGGGGATTTTGTGTTTGTTCGGAAGAATCCGTGTGTAGCCTTACCCGACCGCGATGGCGACAATGTGCCGGATGCCACCGACAAGTGTCCTGACGAGTGGGGAAGCCAAACCAACGGCTGTCCGATTACACCAGACAACCCCTCCGACCTGGCCGCAGATTTAGCCGCCTGGAAAGAAGCCAAGCGCCTCCATACCGAAACCGCCTACCGCGGCTACCTGCGCCAATACCCCAACGGCGAGTTCAAGGAGCAAGCCAATGCTGTGCTGCGGGACCGCGAAGCCGCTGCCGCCCGCCAGCGTGATGACACGGCCTGGGACCTTGCCCAAGAAAAAAACACGCTCGATGCCTACAAAAAATACCTCGCCGACTACCCCAATGGTCTGCACAAAAGCGAGGCGGATAAGAAAATCAGTGCCCTTTCCACAGTTGAAAACTCCGGAGGTACGGTCATGCCCGATGGCATGGTCTTCGTAAAAGGTGGAAAATTCCTGATGGGTAGCCCCGATTCCGAAGCTGACCGCAGCACCGACGAGACCCAGCACAGCGTCACGGTGAGCAGTTTCTACATGGGAAAATATGAGATTACCGTAGCAGAGTTTAAAGTCTTCGCTGCTGCTGCAGGCTACCAAACCGATGCCGAAAAGGGAGATGGCAGCTATATCTGGAATGGAACAGAATGGAAAAAAACGGCGGGCATCAACTGGCGGCACGATGTGGCTGGCAATGTGCGCCCCGAAAAGGATTACAACCACCCCGTCATTCACATAAGTTGGAACGATGCAACGGCTTACTGCGAGTGGCTCAGCAAAAAAAGCGACAAAAAATACCGTCTCCCCACGGAAGCAGAATGGGAGTACGCAGCGAGGGGCGGTGGCAAGACAGTTCTTTTTGGCAATGGGAAAAATATCGCCGACCCAAAAGAAATCAATTTCGACGGCAGTGTCACTTACAAAAAATCGTACTCCGTGGCGGGCGAGTACCGACAAAAAACTGTACCAGTGGGCAGCCTCCATAGCCCCAATGCGCTGGGACTCCACGACATGAGCGGCAATGTATGGGAATGGTGCAGTGATTGGTATGCGGACTACCCAACTGATGCCCAAACCGACCCAAAAGGCCCAGGTACAGGCTCCGATCGCGTTATCCGCGGCGGGTCGTGGGGCGACGGCCCGCAGTATTGCCGTGCGGCGTATCGCTACTTCTACGCGCCCGGTAATCGCAGCTACAACGTTGGTTTCCGTTTGGCCAGGACCAATTAACCCCTATCTCTTTTACCCTTTTACCCTCTAAAAAAAAGGTGCGCCACATTTGGCGCACCTTTTTTGTTTCAAAAAACGAGATGCCTATATATACTCCCCTATATATGGCACATATATCAACGCGAAGCGCTTATGTGTTGCCAGTTTTTGTATATATGGGAAAATGGGGTGCGTATATATGTGGGATGGAGAGATTTGACAACTTTTTAAAAGTTGTCAAATCTGGTGTACAACAATACACAAAAAAGCCGCTGCGGTCTTCGCCTCGACTTGCATCGGAGCTACCAAACGCAGCGGCGCAGCGTAGTATTCGTTCCCGGCCTAAAAGTCAGGAAGCAGGACTGTCGGCTGGACAGAAATGGCCACGGCTGCCGCATCCGTGAAGGCGACAGTACTGGGCGCAGTTCCCTGTATTGGCCAGACGGAAACCAATGTTGTTGTTGCGATTACCGGGCGTGTTCCACTCTGGTGAAGCCAGACCACGAATATTAAGCAAAAGCGACTGCTACGTAGTAGCCTAACGTCTGTAGAAATGCAAATTTGCAAAATCATGGAGGTGCATAGCACCGAAACTTAGCGTGACGGTTTCGGTGCTATGCACCTCCAATTTATGCATGAACATGCTACTACAGACGTTACGCCGCGCTGCGGCTTTTTGCCTCGATATGCATGCGGTTGCCATACTCCCCATCAGGATGGAAACTCCATCTACTACTTTTGTTGTGATTTCACAACCCAAACTCGACCTTAGCGTTTTAATGGCCCGAATAATGCCGCTCCTTCGCCCCCCTCTCGAGCACTGACAGACAGGAAGGCTTCGGCGGGTAAAAATGACCAATGACCCTAATGACCCAATGACCCAATGACCCAATGACCTTAATGCCGCAACGATATCCATGAGTCTACCCGATTTTTCCCTCCGCCGCCCTGTTTTTGCCACTGTGATGAGCATCCTCATCGTGTTTTTTGGTGTGGTGGGCTACACTTTTTTGGGCGTGCGCGAGTACCCCGCCATCGATCCGCCCAACATCACGGTGCGCACCAACTATACGGGCGCCAATGCGGAAGTCATTGAAAGTCAGGTCACTGAACCGCTCGAACGGGCCATCAACGGCATCGCGGGCATCCGGACCATCTCCAGTTCCTCGGCCTTGGGCAACAGTAATATTACGGTCGAATTCGACCTCAGCGTCGACCTCGAACAGGCTGCCAACGACGTGCGCGACAAGGTGAGCCAGGCCCAACGGAACCTCCCGCAGGACATTGACGCCCCGCCCGTGGTAACCAAAGCCGATGCCAGCGGCGATCCAATTCTGTTCGTACCCATTCAAAGTAGCACCCGGAGCATCATGGAACTTTCGGATTACGCCGAAAATGTGATCCGGGAAAAAATACAAACCATCCCGGGCGTATCAGCGGTCAACGTGTTCGGTTCCAAACTCCCCTCCATGCGGCTTTGGATGGATCCGGTCAAAATGAGCGCCTACAAACTCACTGCTCAGGATGTGCTGGCCGCCCTCAACCGGGAAAACGTGGAACTCCCCGGCGGTAAAGTGCGCGGCGATGCGACCGAAATGACCGTCAAAACATTTGGCCGTCTGCAAACGGAAACGGATTTCAACGAAATGATTATCCGGCAGGTTGGGAGCAGCTCAATAAGGTTCAAGGACATTGGCGAAGCCGTTTTAGGTCCCGAAAACGAAGAAACCGGTGCGCGCCGGAACCTGGTGCAAGGGGTATCCTTGGCGGTTATCCCGCAACCTGGCAGCAACTGGGTAGAAATTACCGACGAGTTTTACCGTCGGTATGCACAAATCCAAAAGGACCTGCCTTCCGACATTGTGATGAGTGTGGGCATCGACAAAAGCCGCTTCGTTCGCCGCGCCATCAGCGAGGTGACCGAAACGCTTTTCATCGCCATCGGGCTGGTGGTACTCATCATTTACCTGTTTTTCCGCAACTGGATTATTGCGCTTCGTCCGTTGATTGACATCCCGGTTTCGCTGATTGGTGCGTTCTTCCTGATGTGGCTTTTTGGCTTCAGTATCAATGTGTTAACCCTGCTCGCTATCGTACTCGCCACGGGTTTGGTGGTAGACGACGGCATTGTGGTGACCGAGAATATTTTCAAAAAACGAGAGGCTGGGATGGATAAATGGGCTGCGGCTCGGGAAGGCACGAAGGAGATTTTCTTTGCGGTCATCAGCACCTCCATCACCCTGGCGGTGGTGTTTATCCCGGTGATTTTCTTGCAAGGTTTTACGGGGCGTTTGTTCCGGGAATTTGGCATTGTGGTGGCCGGCGCGGTGTTGATTTCGGCCTTTGTGTCACTGACTTTGACCCCCGTTTTGAACGTGAAATTGGGTGGCAACGTGAATACCCACGGCAAGTTTTACAACGCAACAGAGCCGTTTTTCAAGGGCTTGGATAGGTTGTACGGCAATTCGCTCCGCGCCTTCATGAGGGTCAAATGGCTAGGTTTGGTCATTCTTCTGGCTTGTTTTGGCCTGATTTGGTATTATCAAGGCACGATTAAAAACGAATTGGCGCCTCTTGAAGACCGAAGTATCATTCGCACCAACGTGACCGCCCCCGAGGGCACTGACTACGACAAAATGGAACGCATCATCTATGACCTTTCCAAAAAAGTCATGGATTCGATTCCGGAGCACCGGATGGTTTTTGGCATCGCAGCACCAGGATTTGGCGCGGCAAGTACCAACTCTGGTTTCGTCAGCCTGCTATTGACCGACCCACGGGAACGCGAACGCAGTCAGATGCAGATTTACAACCAGTTGCTGTCCATGACCCGAAAAATACCTGAGGCAAGGATGTTTCCCAGCCAGGAAGAAACAATTACCGTAGGTTTTGGTCGGGGTTTGCCAGTTCAATATGTGATACAGACCCTTGATTTTGAGAAACTGAAAACCGTGGTGCCAAAATTCCTGGATGAAGCCCGAAAAGACCCTGTTTTTGCCAATGTGGATGTGAATTTGAAGTTCAGCAAACCGGAGTTGCAGGTTTCCATCGACCGCTTGAAGGCCGCCGAACTTGGCGTGAGTGTATTTGACGTGAGCCAAACCATCCAGTTGGCACTCTCCGGTCGGCGTTTTGGTTATTTCCTCCAAAATGGTCGCCAATATCAGGTAATCGGCCAGGTAGACCGCGCCAACCGCGACGAGCCCCTGGATTTGGCTGCGCTTTATGTCCGCAATGCCCAGGGCGAAATGGTACAGCTCGACAACATCGTGCGCTTCGAGGAAACCAGCAACCCGCCCCAGCTTTACCACCACAACCGCTATAAATCGGCCACCATCAGTGCCGCACCTGCGCCGGGAATAACACTTGGGGAGGGCCTGGAAGCGATGGACCGGATTGCAGCCAATATACTTGATGATTCATTTGTAACCGACCTGAGCGGTCCTTCCCGCGATTTTCGGGAAAGCAGCGGCAACACCTCGTTTGCATTCATACTTGCGTTGATGCTGATTTACCTCATCCTGGCCGCGCAGTTTGAGAGCTTCCGCGACCCGCTCATCATCATGTTGACCGTGCCGCTTGCCATCGCGGGGGCCTACCTCAGTCTGAGCCTCACGGGCAATACCTTCAATATCTTTTCCCAAATCGGTATG
>JALHPW010000022.1:0-14811 GCA_022842255.1 Saprospiraceae bacterium
GTTGTGGATTTGTTTAGTTGGGGATTTGGTTTTTCGAGGTCCCAAGCTTGGGCACTCAAATAACCAAATCCCCAACTAAACAAATCCCCACTCAATGCCATTTATCTATTGCCCGAAACTCATACCGTTCCATCGCGGTAAGCAAATCCGGCACGGTATCTGATGCTATACAGAGACGGCGGTTGGGGGCTTTTAGGAACCCGTTTTCGACCATATTGTCGAGCATGTGTAGGAGCGGATCGTAATACCCGCGTACACTGAGTAGGCCGATGGGCTTTTTGTATTGGTGAAGTTGCGCGAGGGTAAGTGCCTCAAACAGTTCATCCATCGATCCGTAACCACCGGGAAGGGTAATGACCCCGTCGGTATCGCGGATCAACAAATCGCGGCGTTCGGACATGGTATCGACCACAATCATATCCTTAACACCGGGATGGCCAAGTTCCAGCCCGTTCAGTTGGTGGGTAATGATTCCTGTGATAGGGCCACCTTCGGCCAACACAGCATCGGCAAGGATGCCCATAAGTCCCACACTACCACCGCCAAACACAACGCGAATGCCACGCTGCGCCAGTGTTTTTCCAAGTTCGGTAGCGGCTTCGGCAAACCAGGGGTGATGACCTTTATTGGCCCCACAGTAGACAGCAATTGATTTCATACAAGAGGATGCTTTATTTTTGTGCCGCAAACCTCGCATATTTTTACTCAAACCGATTCACACATGAACATTTTACGTCCCGCGCTGCTTGCGCTGATACTCCTGGCTGTTTTTTCCTGCGACAAAGCCAAGGCCCCTATCGACCCCGACCCCGTTTTTGAGGTATTTGTTAAAAACGACTATTTTGAAATCCAGGCCAAATACGCGCTCTTCCTTTCCAATGCAGACGGGGAAATGGTGGCCTTTCGATGGCTGCCCAGCGAAGACACAGCCCATATACAAGTGCCCGGAAGTAGTCCGAACGACCAGTTTGACTGTACGATTTTTAAGGTCACGACCTTGGAAGCGCCCGGCTCAGGCGTGAAGGACACCTCTTTGACGCTCACCACCTATACCCAACTTTCAAGCGGTCAGCATATCAACCTTCGAGACTTGTTTTTTCATCAAACCACGATGTTGAGGTTCAATTTAACGGGTATTACTACCCTTGATTCCATCTCTGTTTCCGATGCGATTACTTTCTCCCGCCCGCAGGCGAGCAACAACTACTATGGAGAATACCTGGTGAACAACACTGGAAAGTGTTGGATGCGGGTCTTGGTGAATGGGGAGCATTTTTGGCGTTTTTTGATTTTCAACAATGTAGGAGAGGTGCTAGATGCCAACACGATTGACGTATCCCAACTGTTGTTCAACTTTTCTCCGCCACTTCCTATGGAGCTACCCTTTGCAAGCACCTGGCAATACAAACTCGACGGAGTGGTGGATACCGCCCAGCTTAAATTTTTTCCACTAAGCGAACATCTGAGAGCTCCAGGCGGTGCTGTTCCCGTATATAATTCAGTTCAGATATTTGAGCCGGTGAACAACGATTTGTTCGACCCAAACCGCCCATATATTGATATGTTCCGACTTCAGACCAATGGCCCAGCCGGATCTAGCAATGGTTATACCTACCTCAGCGACCAATTTTATTCGGCCGTGCCCGCTACCCTGCCAGAGCCAACGTTCGACCTTCAGGCCACCACCCTGGCCAACAACCGGGCTGTGGCGGTAACCTGTATAGGGAATTTTGACCTTTTGGCGTTTTCACGTTCCCGAACAGGCACACCGAATATCGAATGGGAGGTAATTACCAAGCCTGAAAACGGCATTGTACTTTATATCTTGCCGGATGTACCAACAGAGTTGGGCAGTCGCTATCCAACGTTAAAAAACTACGATTTCAATACACAGGTCAGGGCTCGGGCTGAAAATTACGAGCGGCTGAACTATGACCAAGTAGTACGCAAAAGGCTGGAGAATGCCGACCCGCTTTGGCGAGCCAGGGGAGGGTATTTGGGGCGAGAGGAGAATTTTTAGGCACAAAAGAGGTTGTGTTAAATGGTTGATGTTGGGTTTATAAGGTTGATGAAGGTTGATTTTTCGCTCCCATAAAGTGGATGATTCCTTCTTTTTGAGTGCAATTATCAACCTTCATCAACCTTATAAACCCAACATCAACCGTTTAAAACACGCCCTAGCGTTTCACAAAGCCGCTGAGAAAAAAGCGGTATTCCCCTTTTTCGTGGTCGTGTGCAAAGCCTTGTTTGGTCGGGTAGTATTTCCCGGGCTGATCGTATTTCGCAGGCAGTTTGATGTCTGTCTCAAAATCATGCGTATCCGCGATGAACTGCTTGGTAATCATGGGCTCCAGGAAGGTCACCTTGTTGTCAAACGAACCCCAGATAAATGTTTGGGTAAACGTTGCCCCCCCAAATTCCGGTGAAGTAGGGTCAATCCAGTGTACGCCCATTTGCGGGACAAGTCCAGCCGGGAAGTAAGCAGCTGGGAAATAGTCGGCACTAGGCATCAGTGCAGCCTTCACGGTGTCAAACGGGGTGATTGCAGTACGCTCCGCTTCCGTACTGGTGTAAAAGTGCAGGTCGAAGTGGGGCAGTCCATAGATAGTGAGTGGCTCATGACCGTGTGCGGCAAAACCCATAAACTGGTGTTTGAACGGGGTTTTGCCCGCCTCTTCCGGGTAATCGATGCTTACCTCAGCATCCCCGGACATCTCGGTAAAATTATCGAATGCATCTGCGTTCATGATCACACCGATTTCGATCGGGTTGCCATCCTTGTCATTAGTGACGTAGGTGTGCGCTTTCCCAAAACCAAAGGTTTCTTGTTCACTTACAAAGGTGCCTGCCCAGGGGTCGTCCTTGTCGCAAGCCATAAGGCCAAGGCTGAGTACAAAAAAGGCGGCGAGTGCTTTCGATACTGATTGGATTGTCATTTTAATTCAGATTGTTTGTTTGAAAATATGTTGTTGAAAATTGAAGGCTCAAAGGTGGCGTTCATGTTGGCCTGTTGGGTTCGGTAATGTTGCATGAAGGTTTTCTATTGTTGCAAAAGGGCATTGACATACTTATACCCAACGGAAAGTGGTTTACAAAGCCATTCCACAAGGCAAAAATGGAGGCTTTGAAACCTATCCTGAAATCCCCCGAAACAAGGGATTTTAGCTCCCCCAAAAAGGGGATGTTGAGTTCAGGACAGCTTTTCAACACCACAAAAGTCTGGGAAGCCATAGCCTGAAGGGTAGCTTCAATGACATGAACCGTAGTTCAAATGGTATGAACAGGCAAGTTTTGGGCATAGACTAACCGAGCGTTGGGGGCCAATCGCTTAAAACTGGAAATGGTTGGATGTTTTGAACGGCTATTTAGCGCCCGACATCAGGTAAATCCCAACAATAGCGAGCAATGCACCCGACCATTGTTTCCAATCAAGGGTTTCCTTGAAAAACAACACCCCAACCAGCGAACACAGGAAAATAACCCCGGCGTACACTACGGGCACTGCGATCGATAACTGTCCATCGCTGGCAAAGGCATTCATGAAAGTAATGGTCGCAATGCCCAAAGACGCGCCAGCAAGCAGCAAAAAGAACGTTTGGGCAGACCAGATTGGGGCACCTAGACCGATTTTTGCGGTGTTGTGTTGCATCAAAAGGTAAATCAAAAGCACGATTGCGGCACTTCCATTGATCAACACACTGGCTAGGGTACTGTTGACAGAGCCCGCTAGGTGTTTGAGTGCAATGTCATGAATACTGTAAAGGGCGATGGTTAGCAGGCAAAATTGGAACCAATTCATGGGCAAACGTGCAAAAGACAGCGTTTAAGAAAGATTTCCGGCAAAGCTATTGAAACCCAATTATAAGGGGACGGGTGCTTGATCGAATTTCTTATATTTGCCAAACAACTTGCCGAAAAAAAAGAACCCAGGCATGATTATCCTTTTTACAAAACCCGGCATATCTGGCACATCATATTCTTGTCGGTAACGACATGTGAGGTAGGCCCCGTCAAATATTTCCGGTCGGTTGTTTTCTCCTTGATTTAGTGCATCATAGAGGGTGGTAAGGAAAAAAACTACGTTTTCGGCAGGGTCTATCCAGCCGGTGATGTGCAGTTCCTCTTCACCCGCATTCCAAAAACGGTGGGGTACGCCGCGTTTGAATGTTACACTGTCGCCGACGCCACCGTATTGCTCCGCTTCACCAAAGATTTGGTAGCCGATTTTGCCTTTCACCACGGTCACGCCTTCATCTTGACGTAAATGGGTATGAAAGCCTGGGCCTGCCATCGGTTTGCAAAAGCCTTCGAGAAGCAGTTTGTTACCTTCCATGCGGAGAAAGGTGATTTTTTCACCATATTTGGTTTCAATCGAAAATGGAAATTGGTGTTGCATAAGCCTAGGTTTTAGTTTTTGATTTCGGCGGTTGCCAAGTTTGGTTGCGCCATCAAATAGGAGTAGATAGCCTGCAACTGGTCGTCCTCAAGTTTTCCTATCTCTTTCCAGGGCATGAATTTGCCATTGATTTCTTTGCCCAGAGGCGTGACGCCCGTGCGCAAAGTTTTCATAAAACCATCAGCGCCCCAGCCTGGCAAATTGCCACCCGGAGTGAGGTTGGGCCCCATGGGTGCTTCCGGATTGGGGTCTTTACCCCCGTTCAGTTGCGGACCATGGCAGGTTCGGCAGCCGCTGATTTTCACCAAATAATTACCATATTCAGTGGTTACGCCTCGTTGCGGTGCATAATGGGCAGGCTTCGTATGATCGATTGTTTCAGCATTGAGCGCATCCCCAAAAGCGCCTACCTGGAAAAGCACATCGCAGAGGAAGGTCGTTTGGGGCGCTTCCCAGGATTGCTCCACGGCTGGAAGGTTCTTCAAGTACGCGATGATTTGACCGATATGCTCATCGCTCATGTATTGAAAATCTTTGGAAGGCATAATCAGCAGCGGCCGACCATCCTTACCGATGCCGTGACGGATTGCCCGGTCCCAATCAAGGTCCGAATAGAGCCCCCCTTTTCCCCCTGGCGTAAGGTTTGGGGCATTGATGGTACCCAGGTCGGGGGTTTTAAAAAATTCCGTACCGGCCAAATCCCCCCCATGGCAACCTGTGCAAAGTGAGGCAGCCCATTTTTGTCCAGCCTGGATGGAGGCTGAATCTGAGGGGATCGCAATTGCCTTGGGCTGAACTTCGTATTTTTGAGCAAGCCGATTTTGGGCTGTGTTGCGGAGGTAAAAGGCCGTTCCGATGGCCAATAGGAGGAGTAGGCCCAGGATACCGCCTATCCACTTTAGTATCTTTTTCATGTCAATAGGAGTGGTTTTAGTGAAATGTAGCAGCCTTTCCTCAAAGTGGCTGTGGTGCCGATTTGAACTTCTCGTATTTCCCCAAGAGCCGTCCGATGAAGTAGGTGACGGGCATGATTATCGTCTTGACAAATTTTGGAATTTCAGTCATATCGAACTCCCGACGGTATCTCCAGTTCAGGTAGGAGCCATCAAATAATTCCGGCTTTCCCCCTTTCCCCTGGTCGATTGCGGCAAAAATGTGGGTGATGAAAAAGATGAAATTATCGGCTGGATCCACCCAGCCTTCACAATGCAACACTTCGTCGCCTGCATTCCAAAATCGGTGTGGCACACCGCGTTTGAACAGCAGCGTTTCACCTGGGCCAGCATACAAAGGGGCCTGCCCTTCAATCTGGTAACCGATTCTTCCCTTCACGATCGTGAAGCATTCGTCTTGAAAAAAATGAACATGCATGGGTGGTCCCGCATTGGGTTCCACAAAGTTTTCGACGATAACACGCTGGCCTTCCATTCGGAGGAACGTGATTTTTTCGCCATGTTTGTTTTGAATGGTATGTGGAAATTGGTAATGCATGATGTTTGTAGCTTTTAAATGTACCACAAAAGTCAGCGCCAACATCATTCACCAAAAGCCATGCGGTCATGAGCTGTCAAAAAGCCGGCATGAGTGGTCAAATCCATTGCTTTTAGCCTTGTGGTGAACCAAATCGGCACCAGGTTGCGGGTCAATTGACTGTAATAACTTGACCTTGTCGAACCGTCCGACGCGCCTGCGACAAGGATTCGGGCAATGACACTTTTTTCGCTGCGCCAGTCATTTTTGCAATACCAGCCCCAATCCCAAAGATTACATCCTGAAGCCAATAGGGCATCCCGGCAAAGCGGTATTCATGGCGCAATTTGTAGAACATAAACAGCGCGGGCAGTATTGACATCTTATCCCAGTCGCCGCCATTTTTCATGGCATCCTCGCCCATGGTTTGCAACATCCATTCGGTATTGAGCGCAGGCTCGTACCAGAATTTGGCCACCAATGGCTCGGTCGCGCTGCCGTTGATAAAGGAGTGCGATGCCCCGGGTTGGACCAGAATTGTTTCCCCGGCTTGGGCTACCACTTCCTTCCCATTCACAATGGCGACCATTCGGCCACTGATGACTTCAAAGCCTTCCGTTTGAAGGGTATGTTTGTGCGCACCAGGCCCTTTTTTCCCCGCGCCAATGGTCATAATGCCTTCGCTACGTTGGCCGTTGGTACGTTCACGGGCGTCGTTGAATTCGAGTTTTTCTCCTATTTTGTAGAGATCAATTGCTTGTTTCATCGTATGATAAGATGGTTTAGGATTGATGATGGTGGGTTGTAAAAACAGGAGTCATCCCAAATTTTAGGGAATTTTAAAAAAACCGCAAAACCGGAGAACCGGAAAATATAAAACCGCAAAATCAAGAAGCACTCCATCGAAATAGTCTTAAATTCTTGCCCAATTCGCGATCCAAACGCGTGGTTTTACATTTTTCTGTTCTCCGGTTTTACTGTTTTCCTGTTTAATTCATCCATTTATAAAATTGGGGATGACCCATGTTAGGCAGGGTCGTTTAAGGCTTACTTCCCCGCATCCGGCATCGGAATCACCGGCGTCTGGCTGTCAAAAGCAATCAGCCATTGGCCATTGACCTTGTGAACTACCGTTGCGAACTTTGACTTGCCGCCGATTTGCTGACCGCCTTTCAGTTTGACATCGCTGGTCACATCGCTTATCAGCAGTGCCACGTCTGACCCAAGGAAAGTCACCGTTGGCTTAGTCATGCTCCAGGTTGGCGTACCTTCCATCATGGTTTTAAACATCTCATACCCTTCACGGATGGCTTTTGCGCCGCAGATGCTACTGCCGTCCGGATAGACTTCACAAGCGTTTTCTGTGTAGTACGACCACATTTTGGCTTCGTTTCCGGTTTCATAGGCTTGCCAAACCTCATCCCACATTTTAAGCAGGGAGGCTTCTTCTTTGGAAGTTTGAGCGTTGGCGTTGAAGGAGAAAAGGCTCACGAAGAGCAGGGTCAGGGTGTTGAAAATCATGTTTTTCATAGTGAGAAAATGTTTTAGAGTGAAAAAAGGGTGGCTATCCGCAGTAAAGTGTACCACGGGTTAAGTGTTGATAATGAAATGATTGTGAAGTTTTTAGGGTTGTCGGCGACTGCAGTCACCGGTACAGTTATGGGAGCTGTGTGCGGTGCGGATGGAGCATCGAAAGGCTCTCGATAAAGTGGTGCCAATGGGTCTTGCACACCGTATAAAAATCGGAAATGGTATCTATACTGGACATGCTAAGCGTGCCCAAAAGACTAAGCAGCAAAAGCGCGCCGAAAAGGCTGCTGGAAGCCTTAAAAGTGGGTGATTTTCTCATCGGAGAGATTGTTTTGAAATTGATTTTGTTCGTTCCGTTTGATGGTACAAAGGTCGGGCGAACATAGAGGGGGGCCATCCGCAAGCATGCGTAATCGGGCTACGCAGATTTGCGTAATTTCAAGAAATGTAAGTGGATTTGGACCTTTTGAAGTTGATAGCGTTTCGTGGTTGCAGTTAGAGGAGCAACACAATCAACTTTTTATAGAAGTTTGTTCCGCACCGCAAACTGCACCAAGCCAGCAATACCCGGCACCTCCAGTTTTTGGATAATATTGTTGCGGTGGGTATCCACGGTGCGCGGGCTGATGAATAACTGTTGCCCGATTTCGGTGCTACTGAGCCCTTGGGCCACCAGTTTCAGGATTTCGATTTCCCGGTCGGAAAGCAGTGACAATAGAGGCGCATCCGGGTTGTGGGTCGGCTTGAGCAAGGTAAGTGTCACCTCTGTACTGAAATAATTATCCCCTTTAGCCACCCGCTGAATGGCTTCGGAAAGTTCTTCCAGCGAGGTGTTTTTGAACAAAAATCCACTTACGCCTTTGGCTACAGCCGCTTGCACAAGTTCTTTGTTTTGGAGCATGGTGAGCATGATAACCTTTACCCCCAGGAAATCTTGTTTGATTGCTTCGGTGGCGTCGAGGCCGTTCATCACGGGCATCTCGTAATCAAGCAGGGCAATATTAGGCTTGGCCCCATTTCGGAGCAATTGGATGACTTCTTTGCCATTGGCAGCTTCGCCCACCACCTCCACAAAATCAAGCTCTTCGAGCAAGGCTCGAAAGCCCTTGCGCACCAATTGGTGATCGTCAGCGAGGAGGATTTTGATTTTTTGTTCCATTTTTATTCGGTGTACGGTGTACGGTTTACGGTCAACGGTCAGGAGCCAACATTCAAACCGGCACCCTTACCAATGCCACTGTACCATGCGGCAGTTTTTTTTCGGATAAAAACTCGCCTCCAAGCATACTTACCCTACTGAGGATATTCAAAACGCCCATCGTGCCGCGCGAACGGGCCGCCTCAAAGTCAAAACCGGTGCCATCGTCTTCTACACGAAGCACCAATAGGTTATCGGATTGGAATAGCTCCACCATTACTTTCGCTGCACGGGCATGTTTCACCACATTGTTCAATAGTTCTTGTGTGATGCGGTAAAGGCCAATTTCGGTTTTTTCATCCAATTGGAGCGGCAGGTCGTGTGCAATGAATTTTGCCTCCAATCCTGCGTGTTGTAAGGTGTGCATCAGTAAAAGTTCGAGGCTGGGAGCAAGGCCCTGTTGTTCGAGTACGGGCGGCGACATGACGTGGGCGATGCTGCGCACTTCGGTGCAGGAGTTGTCCAATTGATTGCCTAGTTCTGCAAAACGGGTCGACTCTTCTGGGACAATTTTTCCAATTCGCCTACCGAGCGCGTCAAACCCTAGTTTTAGTGCCACCAATTCCTGCGCAATGCCGTCATGAAGGTCGCGGGCAATTCGTTTTCGCTCTGCTTCCTGGGCTTCGATGACGGCGTTGAGCCCAAGTTTTTGTTCGCGGATAATAGCAGCGTCGAGCTCGGCATTTTTGCGCAAGCGGAAACGGTTGTAGAAAAGGTAGCCGAAGCCGAAAAAGGCCGTTAGAGCGGCGGCCAGCGAATACAGGGCCACTTGCTGGCGGAAGTTTTGCGCACGCTGCTCGCCCAGTTCGCGCTCCTTTTTCTCAGTGCCGTATTTGGCTTCGAGGGTTTGGGTGTTGCGGTTGTAGGTTTGTTCGTTGAGTTTTGCCTCTGTTTCGTTCAGTTTTTTCTGAGCAGCCAATGCGGATACGTAATCACCTAAGCCTTCATGCACACCTGCCAATCCCATGTGTATGCTGGCCACTCCTTCCACATTCCCACAGGATTCGCAAACAGGCATCGCCTCGGCATACCAAGGTTTGGCCTCCGTCCACGCTTTGATTGATTTATAGGCGTGCCCAATATTGAGCAGACTGAAGCAAAGACCAAACCGCTCGTCCGCTTGTTTGTCATACGTTGCGGCTTCCTTGTAGTATTGGATGGCTTGTTCTATATCCCCTTTTATGTGATAAAACACTCCAATATTGTTCAACAATGCGCCTTTTGTGTCAGCCAAGTTGTGTAACTCTGTTACTCGAAGCGCACGTTGGTAAAACAGCAATGCAGAATCTTGATTTTGTGGAGGTGAAGCATAAACACTCGCGATGGCTGCGTAATCCGCGCAGAGTTCGCGCCAGTTTTGCAATTTTTCGTGCAGGCGGGCGGCCTCGAAAGCGCGCTGTAGCGCCAGGTTCAATTGTTTTTGTGCTCTGTTCAAGGTGGAAAGGTTAAGTAATGCGCTCGCTCGCAGGGAATCGTTGCGCTCGCTTTCCGCCTTTTCCAAAATAGGGATTAGAATGCTTCCTGCTTTTTCGAATTCCAGCTGTCGGGTGAAGGTAGCGGCAATCCGAACATCCACAAAAGGCACATAATCAGGCTGTTTTTGAATCGAAATCTCCCTAAATTGCTGACAAATCAACAAGGCAGAATCCAAATGGTACACCTTGTAAAACTTCTCCAGTTTGCGGAATGCCTCTTTTTTTGATTCAAAATTGGGAGCATCGTTGTAAGCAGCCCAAAGTTCGCGAGCATAGGGCGGTTGAGCGTGAACGAACGCAAAGCAAAGAAGCCAAAAAGCGATAAATGCAGCTAATTTCTTCATTATAAGTATAAAACAAAAATATTTCCGGTCGAATAGAGTTCAAGCATCACTTTGGAGACACGGGCCTGTTTTGCCACGTTGCTCAGCAATTCCTGTTTGATGCGATAAAGACCCGACTCAAATGTCGAAGGAGTTCAATGCGGTAAAGGCCTTTTGCCTGATCCAAAATACCAAGTAGCGAATCCGGGTTGTAGCGCTCCTGGGCCAATGTGCAACATGGGAAGAACAAACAGGCAGGCCACAAGGTGGCAGGACGGGCATTTCTCATAATTGCGATCCTTAAAGGGTTTTATCTTGCAAAACCGTCGAAAAGTAGCAATTTTGTTTTTGGCATATCAAAAAACTTGATTTTTATTTCTTCAACCAACAGTTTTCCTCAAATAATGGGGCTATATACTTCTGCATCCGCATGATAGTTTTGAAAACAAACCGCTACTTATGCGCTATTTCCTTGCATTTTATACCCTGTTGTTATTCACTTCAGGTCAAGCCCAACAACCCTGGCGAGACTTGGGCGACAGCCTGATCCACAGCCAAAAATCGCTTGAAGCCTTAGCAAAAAAGGCGGAGGAGCTTCAAAAAGCTTTTGAGAAAACGGCTCCTGGAGCCCCCATTCTCTCCGCACAACAAGGATATGGCCGTTATTTCAGGATTTTCAATGCTACGTTTCCACTTGATTCGCTCAAACAGGATTTGAAAAATGGGCTGAACTACGAGCAGTTGGCCAAAAAATATCCCGGCATCGAGTGGTTGCGAGATTCTGTTTTGGTGTACCGTTTTGAACGTACCGACTGGGAAGGCAACAAGGAACAGGTGTTTGCGGAGGCTCCCTATCGCCTTCGGTTTCATCACGACCCTCAAATTTGGGTGCACCCGGATGCTGTAGCGTCTCACTTTGCTTTTGAAATTTACACAACCGGCGACAGCGGACACGGATTTCTTTTTTACGGGCGCTTAGCCCAAACTGCGTTGCCGCCAGAAGCTGCTCGGCTACTTCGGTTTGTGAACCATGTAATTGGGGAGTATCCTAAGCACATGTTTTCCAGCAAAACCCGTGAATACAGTTATGAGCAACGCAAGGTGGCTTCCGAAACCATTCAGAAATTCATGGGATGGAGGCAGTCAATTCCATTGAAAGAACGGGATAGCTTCCAAGAGGCCATTCAAAAAAAATACGAAAAATCAGCCGCATTTCGTTCGGAAGTGGAAGCGGTTGCAAATGCAACGCTGATAGCTGGGGTCCAATCTCCTTACCAACTAAATGATTATATCCTACCCTGTTTTCCGCCTCAAAAGCAATTTGAACTGTTGACCCATCAGCCGCTCGATTGGAACTGCGGAAATGATTATGGCCCCCGTTATCATATCCTGCGAACCGCTCAGGTGGCGGCGGAGTTGGGCGAGTTGTCTGTTTTTCTACAGGCTCACTTTAGAATCATCAACGACAACTTTGGGAGCCTCGAATCTTACCCGGGAAAGCGCACCTACTTTCGCGAGCTGGAAGCCATTGGCATGGATGTAGTTTCGCTAACCATCGGGGCAAGTTTGTTTATCAAACAATGGCCTAGAGGCAATGTCGAATATTTAGGCAAATCCATCAGCGAAACATCCCAACCTGAATTGTTGGAAGACCGACTGATTGAATTCATTTCGAACCCTAAACTGGACGACCTCAACCGCCTGCGCTTGATTTGGCTATATCGGAATTATGCGAGCAGGAACAAGAAGACCCAAGCGGCCAAACTTGAAAAATTGCGAGCCATTGCCCCTACCCTGCCGCCTCGGATGCGGGAAGCCTTGCTGGATTGACTATTTTTGGGCGTATTGTTCGCCCAAGTGGAACAACATATCCCTCGTCATCGCATCCAGGTCAAATTCCGGTTTCCAGCCCCAGTCTTTTCGCGCCGCAGCATCATCGATAGACGCTGGCCAGGAATCGGCAATGGCCTGGCGGAAATCTGGTTTGTAACTAACCTGAAAACCCGGCACTTCTTTTTGGATGCTGGCCGTTATTTCACCGGGATTGAAGGTCATACCTGCTAGGTTGTAACTGGTCCGTACAGAGAGGTTTGCAGCCGGCGCCTCCATCAATTGGAGGGTAGCACGGATGGCATCGGGCATATACAGCATGGGCAAAGGCGTATCTGCGCGTAGGAAACACTCGAAAGGCTTGCCCTGTACCGCGTAATGGTAGATGTCCACGGCATAATCCGTAGTACCGCCACCAGGCAGGCTTTGATAACCAATGATGCCTGGGTAGCGAAGGGATCGCACATCCAGGCCGTAGCGACGGTAGTAGTAATTCGCCCAGTTTTCACCGGCCACCTTACTGATGCCGTACACCGTTTCGGGAATCAATACCGAGTATTGTGGGGTCATGGCAGGTGCGGCTTCGCGACCAAAAACGGCGATGGACGATGGAAAATATACTTTGGCGAGTTGTTGTTCGCGACCCACCTCCAGCACGTTGAACAGGCTGCGCATGTTGATATCCCAGGCCCACATGGGGTTCTTTTCGCCTGTTGCGGAAAGGATGGCGGCGAGGTGGTAAATCTGGGTGGCTTTGTATTTTTTCACCAATTCCGTCAGGGCGTTCCCGTCGAGGGCATCCAGGATTTCAGCGGGGCCAGTTTGGTTTTCCAAGGGGCGTAGGTCGGTGGCAATTACCTGGTCAGTGCCAAAAGCTTCACGAAGGGCCTCGGTGAGCACGGCGCCAATTTGGCCGCCTGCGCCTATGATTAGGATGGTGTCTTTCATAAAATGTGGGCAAGGGTGTGGAATGAGGTCAATGGGGAGGGAATGTGGGCAATGGGAGGGAATGTGGTTAATGGGAACAATGTGGTCAATGGGGTTGAATTGCCACATTTAAAAATTAATCACATTGACCATATTTCACTCAATTATCCCATTCTCCCACTTATCTCGCGGCGAAAGTATGGCGGGGCAGGTAAAGCGCAAAGCGGGTTTTGAACAAAAAGTCAAAGGTCACCCAAACGACAAAGACATGCTATAAATAAACAAAGCAACTTGCCTTTGTATCTTGTCATCACTTTCTTTCACCTAATCTTCTTTTTTTATGAAAACCTATCCCAGCCCGCAATTTCCCCTGCAATCCCTTATTTTTTTCCTCACGCTTTTCGCGCTGCCTGGCCTGCTCCATGCGCAGTTGAATGTCACGGTCACGGCTACCCGCACCACCTGTTATGCCGTTGCCGACGGCCAGGCCACGGCTAATCCAACCGGTGGCATCCCGCCCTATACCTATATCTGGAGCAATGGTGGCACGACCCAAACCATTCAAAATCTCGCCTTTGGCAACTATACCGTGACGGTAAGCGATGCCAGTTCCAACACCAAATCAGCCTCCGGCTCTGTAACGCAACCGAACAATATCGCCTCTAACATACCTACCACACCTCAATTCTGTAGCATCGCCCCCGACGGTACGGCTAAATGTATTCCCTCTGGAGGCACCATGCCATTCACCTTTCTCTGGAGCAATGGAAGTACGGCTCAACAAATCAACCAGCTACTTGCAGGGACCTATACCGTGACCATGACGGATTTAAACGGATGTAGCAAGGAAAAAACCACTCAGGTGGAAGACGCTACAGACGAAGGCCTATCTACCTCGGTTTCGGTTATACCAACTTCTTGTAATTACGACATAGGCGAAGCCTATTTTTGGGTCATGAGTGGTACTCCACCCTATCAGTATCAATGGAGCAATGGAGACACCATACCATTCCTTGAAAATCTGGCTGCAGGTGCTTATACGGTATCCGTGACAGATGTGAACGGGTGTTCTGCCACCGATTCGGTGCTGGTTATTGACCGGGGACTATTGGTGGAGGGCCCAATGTTCAATTTTACGCCTTGCGGCTACGCAACGGGAATGGCAACTGCTGACCCGGTAGACGGTACTCCGCCCTATCAGTTCGAATGGAGCACAGGCGAAACCACCCAAACCATCGATAGCCTTGCTGCCGGCACCTATACGGCCACCGTAACAGATGCAACCGGATGTTCTGGGAGTACAGTAGTATACGTTGAGAGTGGAGCCAATCCTATTGGCGCTCAGTTGATCGGACCAAAGTGTCTGAATAAGATTGCTAATTTTACGGTAGATGCGCCCGCCCAATACCCCGATGTCTTCTGGTCGCTAAACGACACGCTGGACCAAATCATTTCTGGTCAGGGTACGGATAGTATTGAGGTTCAATGGGGGGCAGTAGGGCAAAAAATGGTGATTGCCTACTACGGAATCAATGGAGTTTCTTGTGGTGGGCTTGGATATATATTCGACGTTTTTGTCTGCGCGGATGCCCTCGAACCCGCTTTGAGTGAAGCAATCGTTTCCCCCAATCCTTTTTCAGATTTTTTGCAGATTGAATTTCC
>JALHPW010000022.1:14821-17346 GCA_022842255.1 Saprospiraceae bacterium
CGTTTTAGAAAAAACCTTACACAATGCATCTATCCATCTACCTACCTCGAACATCCCCAAAGGGGTTTATTTTTTGAAAATCAAAATGCAACAAGGGGAAAGGGTTTGGAAATTGGTAAAAAAGTGAAATAAAGCAAATAAGCTTATGGCTCCTATCCAATCTGGTTCCACCCCTGAAACCATTCCGCTCGCTTCCCTGCTCGGCAATACCGACATCTACCTGCTCGACCAAATCATGAAAGGCCGCTACGCCCCTTCAGATGTAGTTCTGGACGCTGGCGCAGGCGGTGGCCGCAACCTACAGTGGTTTGTACAGCAGGGCTTTCGGGTGTTTGGAACGGATCGCAATCCAGAAGCTGTGGAAGCCTTAAGGCAAAACTATCCTGGGCTTCCGCCAGACAGTTTTCAAGTCGCTCTTGTTGAATCACAGCCTTTCCCGGATGCCACTTTCAACCACATCATTTCAAGCGCGGTACTGCATTTTGCTGAGAATGAGCAACACTTCGAGGCCATGTTCAGCGAAATGGTTCGGGTGCTCCAATTTGGCGGATCACTCTTCATTCGAGTGGCTACAGACGTTGGATTAACAGATAAAATAATCCCGCTCGGCCATGGGCGCTTTCATTTGCCGGACGGTACCGACCGATTCCTTTTGAAAAGACAAGTGCTGGATACTTTGCTCCAGCAACACAGGCTGCGCTTGCTTGAACCATTTAAAACAGTGTTGGTGGAGGACCTAAGGAGTATGGGGGTGGTGGTTTTGGGGAAATAGAGAAACTTTCAATGGGTTTTCTCGGAAGAAAAGATACACGCTAGTACCGCATCCAGCAATTGGATTTGGTTGCCCCCCTAAAATTGTCAATCCATTGACCTTTCCTACCTATTTAACTTACCCCTAACAGCCCTTCCACATATTTTTTGCGTCTGTGGTTGTTAAACCACCGTATGTATTCAACTCGCCATAATTTGGCAACAAAAAACATCCCGTTCAAATACTTGCATACCATGAAACACTCCCTCTTTTTTGCGCTGTTTTTTGTGGCGCTTTTCGCGAGCCCCTTGCAGGCTCAATACTTCGGGCGTAATAAGCCCCGGTACAACCAGCAACCGTTCAAAGTGACTGAGACAGAACACTTTGTCATCTACGATTACCTCGACAATCCTGAGAAATTGAAAGAGCTAGCCGCGGCGGCTGAGCTGTGGTATTCGATGCACTCGAGGGTTTTGGGCGATACGTTTACCACCAAAAACCCGCTCATCATCTACAACGACCACCCTGGGTTTCAGCAAACCAACGCCATACAAGGCGATATCAGCGTGGGTACCGGAGGGGTGACCGAGGGCTTGCGTAATCGCGTCATTTTCCCCGTAGCACCCACCAACCAGCAAACCCACCACGTATTGGGACACGAATTGGTACACGCGTTCCAGTATAACATGATCCTCAATGGCGACTCCACCAATATGCGCAACCTCGCCAACATCCCGCTTTGGATGGTGGAAGGCCTTGCCGAGTACCTCAGTATCGGGCGCATCGACGCGCACACCGCGCTCTGGATGCGGGATGCTGTTTTGAACGACGAGGTGCCGCGTATCAAAGATTTGGACAACGGAAAATACTTCCCATACCGTTGGGGACAAGCGTTTTGGGCGTATGTGACCGGGATTTACACCGATGAAGCCATCCGCCCTTTGTTTGAAAACACCGCCAAGTACGGTCTAAAATCCGCCATCCCGATGACCTTGGGGATTACGATGGATTCGCTTTCCAACAACTGGCGCAGTACCTTGAAAGACCACTACGGACGTTGGGCCATCAAGGGCAAAAAAGAAGATTTGCCGGGCAAAACCCTGCTCGACGACGACAACGCCGGACAAATGAACATCTCCCCCGTACTCAGCCCAAACGGCAAATACGTGGTGTTCCTTTCGGAGAAAAACCTGTTCACGACCGACCTGTTCCTCGCCGACGCCAAAACAGGTAAGTTGATGCGGAAAATTGCCAGTACCGCTTCCGATGGGAATGTAGACCACTTCAACTTCCTGGAAAGCGCCGGCACCTGGAGCCCTGACTCCAAACGATTTGCCTTCGACGTGTATGAAGAAGGGCGTAGTGTGTTGGTTATCAAAGACATCTTTAAAGGTCGTAAAACCCAGAAAATCAAAATTCCAGGCGTCCCAGCCTTTAGTAACCCGGCCTGGAGTCCTGATGGTAAAAGTATTGTGGTAAGTGGGCTTGTGAATGGCCAAACCGACCTTTACCAATACACTTTGAAAAGCAAAAAGGTGAAGCGCCTCACCAATGACCGCTACTCGGAAATACTGCCCACCTGGAGCGCCGATGGCAAATACCTGGCCTTTTCGACCGATGAGTTGAGCATCGAGCGCGGTCGCAGCAACGGCGCTTGGGCCATGAACCTTGCCGTCATGGATGCGGCAACGGGCTCGGTGGAAAACATCGACATATTTCCTGGGGCCGACAACATGAACCCGCAGTACGACAAAAACGGCAACCTGTTTTTCCT
>JALHPW010000023.1 GCA_022842255.1 Saprospiraceae bacterium
GTCCAACCCTGGCTCGAAGGTTTACGGTATTACCAGTGTGTTGGCGCAAGCCTTTTTTAAAACGGAATACCTGTTCACCGTCGAACGCACCGCGTTCAACCCGCCGCCCAAGGTGGTTTCGGCCGTGATCCGACTCACCCGCAAGGACGGATTTGAACTTCCCTGCGATGAAAAACGTTTCCGTACCATCGTGAAGACAGCCTTTGGGCAACGACGTAAAATGCTGCGCAACACGCTCAAACCGTTTTTTGACCAAGACATATTGATGAGCGAACCCTACTTTGAAAAACGCCCCGAAACCCTGGGCTGGGAGGAATACGTGGCACTGGTAAATCGCAGCAGCACGCTATAAACACCGATTCGTACCCATGAAAGAGCAACCCACCTACTACGACCTTGTGTACGCCGTGGTGCGACAAATCCCTCGGGGACGGGTCACCAACTATGGGGCAATCGCCGATTTCATCGCCTTGGGGGCATCCCGGATGGTAGGTTGGGCGTTGAACAACTGCCACAGTATGGACAATGTACCGGCACACCGGGTAGTCAATCGAAAGGGCGAATTGAGCGGACGCCATCATTTCCCTACCCCAACGCGCATGCAAGAACTACTTGAAAGCGAAGGGGTTATGGTAGAAAACGACTGCGTGGTGGAGTTTAAAAAACTGTTTTGGCATCCCAGCGAACTAGGCGATGATTGGGAGGCTTTTTGAAATGTGATGAATATGGTCAATTTGATGCCCGCCTTCGCAAAAGCTTCGGCGGGTAAAAATGTGGTCAATGGGATGAATGTGGACAATGGGACGAATGTGAAAAATGTAGTAAATAGGAGGAATACCTTATCTTTGCCACCAAGAGATTGATTTTGCAACAAAACCGGTCATACCAACGTGTTGGCGCTTGGGCGCTTCTGCTGCTTTTCACGGCCTTTTGGTCGATGAAAACAGTACACGTTTTGGCGCTGCACCATCACCATGGCGATAAACATCCCGTGTGTGAGGTTTCCCACGACCCAAACGGAGCCCACATCCACGACGAGCGTTGGGCCAATGAAGATTGTGCGCTTTGCGCGTTTGTAGTCTCGGTTCCGGAGCCATTCTCGCTCCCAGTTTTTTCCATTCTTCTTTCCAAACTTCCTGATTCGGAATCGACCGTTTTTTATCAGGCACCTGTTTTTGCAAAACAAGACAGGGATGCTGTGATGCGTCGTGGCCCGCCCGTTTTGCCAATTGGTTGATTTCCAACAACTATCAGCCTAAGTACAGCGGTATTCACGCCTGAGCTAAACCTCAGGCACCTTCCCATTTTTCAATTTTTCTATCATGCTGAAAAGCAAAGCCATCTGGCTGGGCTTTTGCTCGCTGGTAGGCAGTATTGGGCTAAATGCCCAGGATTGCCAACTTACCCTCCGTGGATACGTCCGGGAAGAAGGGACCGAAACCCCTTTGGCCTATGCCTCTGTTTTTATCCGGGAAGCCGGGAAAAGCACGTCAACCGACGAAAACGGCTATTTCGTACTTCCCAACCTTTGTAAAAACACGGCCTATACCGTGGAAGTACGGCATTTGGAATGTGCACATTTCACGGAAATCGTACGCATCGCTGAAACGGTAGAAGTCTGTTTCCACCTGCACCACGACAATACCCTGCCCGAGGTCATGGTGCATGAAAAGGCCATCGTCCCACGGCCAAGCAATGCAGAAGTGCAGGTCAGCGCCGCTGATTTGGAGGCCACTCGTGGCCAGAACCTAGGAGAGACCCTGAAAAGACTCCCTGGGGTGACCCTTTTGAATACCGGGGCCACTATCTCAAAACCCGTTATCCAGGGCCTGCATAGCAACCGAATCGCCATCGTCAACAACGGGGTAGCACTCGAAAGCCAGCAGTGGGGCAGCGAACACGCCCCGGAAATCGACCCCTTTGCCGCTGAAAAAATATCGGTGGTAAAAGGAGCTGCCGGGGTACGGTACGGGGTGGGTGCCATGGCCGGGGCGGTGGTACTTGAGCCTGCGCCCTTGCGCGAAACCAAGGGCTTGGGGGGCTGGCTGAGCCTTGGCGGTTTTTCCAATGGCCGGGCTGGCGTGGCAGCCGGGGCGGCAGACTGGCACCTGCCGGGCAAGTCCTTGACTTTCAGGCTACAAGGAACTGCCAAACGGAGCGGGAACCTGCGCGCACCCGATTACTTTTTGGGTAATACTGGGGCATTGGAATTGAATTTCTCTGCCCTTGCTGGCTGGAAATCAGCGCATTGGAAGCACGAAATCAGCGCGAGCCAGTTCAGCCAGCGGATTGGGATCCTTCGATCGGCGCATGTGGGCAACCTGACCGATTTACAATTGGCCATCGATAGTCCCACGCCCTTGAACAACCGCGACGAATTCAGCTACGAATTGCTTCGGCCCTACCAAACCGTACAACACCAAACCTTGAAATACAAGGCTGTTCTGCGCTTGTCGGACCGGTGGAAATTAAGCAATCAGTACAGTTTTCAGTACAACAACCGTCGAGAGTACGACGTGGTACGCAGCACTGGTTCGGCCGCTACCAAGGCACAGGTCGCTTTTCGGCTTTGGTCAAACACCTTGGATGCGGCCCTCGAACATTTACCCATCCGGAACTGGCAAGGAGGCATCGGGGTACAAGCCGTACAGCAGACAAATTTTGTCAGCAAAGGCGGATTTATTCCTGATTACCAATCCTTTGGCGGAGGTATTTGGGCTGTGGAGCGTTGGCGAAAATTCCCAGGCCCTTGGGAGTTTGAAATAGGCCTTCGCTACGATTTTCGGCAAACCCATGCTACCACAGATGGCAATTTTGTGGATTTGGATACCATAGTTCGGTTTGGCAACGTATCCGGCACAGCTGGCATCCTTTACCATGCCGGGCAATATTGGACTTTTAGCCTGAACACAGGGCAGGCCTGGCGCCCACCACACGTGAACGAATTGTTTGCACGCGGCGTGCACCACGGGGCAGGCACTTATGAGGAAGGCAGCCCTACCCTACTCCCGGAAAAAGCCTGGAATACCAACCTCAGCGCTCGTTTTGAACGCAATCGTTGGTCGGCAATGGCAACATTTTACCGAAATTCCATCCGGGATTTCATCTACCTCGACCCTAGCTTGAATGCCGTGCTGACGGTTCGTGGGGCCTTCCCAGCTTACTATTACCGACAAGCGGAACAGGCTGTTTTACAAGGGTTTGACGGCAATTTCAGCATTCCATTGCCGAAAGGTTTTGCTGTGGAGGGAGCTTGCTCGCTGCTCCGAGGGCAACGCAAAACTCCGAATGCGGAAACCCAATTCGATTGGTTGCCGCTGATGCCTGCCGACCGGTTTCAATATGGATTTCGCTGGGGACATAAGCAAGGGTATCTGCGGCTTTCGGCCAATACGGTCCGCCGACAGACCCGTATTCCAGAAGCGGGGTTGTTGAAAGCTGCCCCCAACGGGTTTACGGTATTGAACTTCGACGCAGCCCACACTTTTTTGATTTTCAAGGATAAAAAGCCCCTTGAAATTGGATTGACTCTCCAAAACTTGGGCAACACACGCTACCGGGAATACCTCAATTTTTTCCGCTATTACGCTGATGAGCCGGGGTTAAACCTGGGCCTTCGTGCAAAATTCACTTTTTGACAACCCATTTTTCACATTCCTAACATTCATTTATCATGATCCACAACACAAAAATCGCAGTGCGCAACTTTCTCTTTGTATTAATGGCCGCTGGCCTATTCGTCGCTGGATGCAAAGACGACGACATTACCGTAGAAGAAAACATCACCAAAGTAGAGGTTCAAATTACCGGTGGAGGGATCGACAAGAAGTTCGCCTGGGAAGATGCAGATGGGGATGGAGGCAACGCACCCACCATCGAGACCATCACCCTATTGCCCAATGTGGCTTACAGTGCCCACATCCACGTGTACGATGGCGCTACCGAAATCAATGATGAGATTGAAGGAGAAAGCAATGACCACCTGTTTACTTTCACGGTAACGGGCGCAAACCTGACCGTGAGCGAACTCAATACGGATGCCAATGGTGCTCCTTTTGGACTGGAGTCGAGGTGGACTTCTGCCGCAAGCTCCACGGGTACGGTGAACATCAAACTTTACCACGAACCAACCGACAAATCCAATGCATCCAACCCAGGCGGTGACGTAGATTTTGATGTCACTTTTCCGGTTCAGATTCAATAAAACACATTTGGATTATGTGGAACATCCTTAAAGGCATTCTCTTGTGCATTTTCATCTGTCAACGGATGCGAAAATAAGTTTGGGATAAAAAAACAGTTTGAATTTGGTGTACTGGGGCAGTCGGAAGATTGCCCCAGTTTTTTTGCCCCCAGGGCATTTAGCCATTTACATGTCTTGGCACCGACATTGCCTTTTGATTGCCCTGCGGAACCCCTCAATATCCGATACTTTCGCACAAAACGTTTAAAATGTATTTAAAAGGCCTGATTCAAGTACTACTTTTAGTCTTTTTGGCTGCCCCCCCCCTTTTATCTCAAACAGCCAAGCCGAAAAGCCCCAATCGCTTTAAGGTGGTGGGACTGCCGGTGTTTTTCTTTACACCGGATACCAAATTTGGCGGTGGGGCCGGTGGACTTAGCACCTTCAATTTCCCAAGCGACAGCCTTGGGGCGCGGCGTTCGAGCGTAACGGTTGGTGTGGTGTACACCCAGCTCAATCAGCTGTTGCTTTATTTCCCGTTTCAATTGTTTCCTCAAAACCAAAAATATTGGGTCAGCGGTGAATTGGGATATTACCGCTATGTGTTCAATTTTTTTGGCACCGGGAATGGCTTTTCCCCGGATTACATTGAAAAGTATGACGCGACTTTTCCGCGTATTCGGCTGAATTTGAGTCGGAAAGTGGCCCCTGGCTTGTACGCTGGACTGCGGTATGCCTACGATGATTTCAGGTTTACACGTAAGGAAGCCGGTGGGGTGTTGGACCGCGATGCGGTGACGGGTTCGGACGGTGGGCGTATTTCGGGGCTTGGGGCTGGAATCAATTTCGACACCCGGAACAGTATTTTTTTCCCGACAAAGGGCTGGCTTGTGGACGCGAGTTTGTACTTGGAATCGGCCCTTACAGGCAGCCAATTCAACTACCGAAGAATATCCCTGGATGCTGCCCGGTATTGGACGTTGGGTAAAAGGGGTGTTTTGGCCTTAAACGGTGTATCTGTTTTATCGTTCGGGGAGGTGCCTTTTCACCAAATGCCGGTGATTGGCGGTACCAAGCGATTGCGCGGATATTTTGAGGGAAAATACCGCGACAATCACTTGCTCATCGTCCAGGGTGAATACCGTCAGCCCTTGTTTTGGCGATTGGGAGCGGTCGCCTTTGCTGGCTTGGGCATGGTGGGCGAGCGGTTTGAAGCACTGGCCATCCGCAACACTCGACATCATTTTGGGGCCGGGCTTCGGCTGATGATTGACAAGGCTCAAAAAATCAATATTCGGGCAGATTATGGCTGGGGATACCGCTCCAGCGGGTTTTACCTGACCTTCGGGGAGGCTTTTTGACCTGTTTATCAAGTAAGGGTTTCGGTACAAATGGTTGTTCGTACGTCGGAAATGGTTGTTCGTACGGAGCGCAAAATTTTACTGCATCCTTGCCTAGATGTTTGTGACTGTAGTGATTATCCAACGCTTTGGAAGGGAGGCTTCTCCTGATTTTAGCAGTTGGGACAAACTATTAACTCAAACATTTAAACACTTTTTCAAGATGAAAATCACACTTCAAATTGCTGCCCCGATGCTGTTGGTTGGTATTCTCGCTTTTGTCAGCTGTAAAAAAGACGAGCCCACGCCGACCGAGCTCTTGACCACTGGTACCTGCTGGAAAATGACCTTGTTGGAAGGGTATGATTCAACAAACAAACTCTGGGTCTCCGTGCCCGTCGAAGATTGCGAGGCCGACAATTGTTTTGCGTTCAAAACCGACCAATCGTTTACCGTAGAGGAAGGCGCACTCAAATGCCAACCGGACGACCCGCAGCTTTCCGAAGGAACCTGGAGCCTCAGCGAAGATGGAAAAAAGCTTTCCCTCTCGGACGACAGCAGCACCGAGGTAGGCAGCATCGTGGAATTGAGCAAGGGGAAACTGGTGTACGAGCTGGCTTTTGGTGAGGACAAAATACGGGTGACTTTGGTGGGGAATTGACCATTCGGTTACAAAGTCCCGTTTATGTGGATTGTGGTGTGGCCAGCCTTCGAGCAACAATTTTGCCCGTTTAGGGTTAAAGCCTCCGTTTGCCGTCCTTTTACAGAGGATGGGCAGACGGAGGCTTGTTTTTGCCTGAGTAATTTTTTAGCGGAGGTGGAAAGTTACCTTTCTTTGGGCTCTATTTTTAGCCAACTGGAACAAGCCCAGGCTACGCACCGTATTTCAAAAATATCAAATAACCCTTGTCGAAAAAAGTCAAAATCGCCTTTTTTGCTGAAATACTTATCGAGGACTTTGACGGGGCTTCTCGGACCATGTTTCAATTGATCCATCGGATTCCGGCGGATCGATTTGAGTTTCAATTCATTTGTGGGGTCGGCCCCGACTCTATTGCCGGCTTTGATTGCTTAAAGATTCCAGCAGTTACGATTCCAATCAACAAAACCTATAAAATGGCCATTCCATGGTTTTCAGGAGGCCGTATCCGGAAAAAACTGCAATCATTTCAACCAGATGTTATTCACATTGCGACCCCGTCCTTGTTGGGCGAATTTGCACTGAAATATGCGCATCAGCATCAAATCCCGGTGCTGACCATCTACCACACCCATTTTATCTCCTATGTCGATTATTACTTGAAGTCCAGCCCGCGCCTGGCTCGATTTATACGCGGCATAATTGCCAAAAGTCAGCATACATTCTACGATCGGTGCGAGCGGGTTTACGTGCCCTCTGAGGAAATGCGGTCTGCACTGTTGTCCTGGAACGTTGCTCCCCACCGTTTGCAACTTTGGCAACGCGGTATTGATACGCAGTTGTTTTCGCCAACGAAGCGGGACAAGCAAGTGGTTCGGGCCTTGGTGGGGAATGACCAACCGATCATTTTGTTTGCGAGTAGGCTCGTTTGGGAAAAAAACCTGGAAACCCTATGTAACATTTACCAGCTCAGCCAAGACCGAAACCTACCTTTTAATTTTTTGATTGTTGGGGATGGCGTGGCCCTTGAAGCGTGCCAACGCCGTATGCCAAAAGCTATATTTACTGGCAAGGTAGACCACGAACAGCTTTCCGTACTTTATGCTTCCTCGGATGTATTTCTATTCCCATCCATTTCGGAATCCTATGGCAATGTCGTCATTGAGGCCATGGCGTCCGGGCTCCCCTGCGTGATTGCGGATGGCGGTGGTTCCAGAAATTTTATCCAGCAGGGGGTAAATGGTTTTTTATGTCAACCCAATGAGGCAGATGACTATCTGGATAAAATCACCATGGTGCTGGAACAGGCCGATTTGCATCAAAAATTTGTAGCAGAAGGGCTGAGATACAGCAAGACGTTTAGCTGGGACGACCTTGCGGACACCTACTTTCAAGACTTAGAGCAAATCGCGACAAAAGCCAAGATGTCAGCCCAAATCGAAACATGAATACCTATGTAAAAGTGGCCCTGACCTTGGTTGTGCTCGCAGGCTTGGGGTTTTTCATTCGTGCCACTGATTGGCCGGGGGTCTGGAAATCGGTCCAAGAAGTCGGTTTCAAGTTCCTGGTTCTGATGTTTATCACTTTCGTCTCCGCCTGGTTGAGCGTGGTGGCCTGGCGATACTGTTTGCCCAAAGAAGCCGACAAAATATCGGGATGGAAGCTGTTTTGGATACGGCAAATCGGGGAAAACGTGGCAATCCTCAATCCCACCAGTGTAATTGGTGGGGAAGCCATGAAAATCTACATGCTCCGCGAGCTTGGCATTGATAAACGTCAGGCATTGAATTCCATTTTGCTTTCTCGCGCCCTCACCATCATCAGTCAGATTTTGATGCTAATCATTGCTGGAGCAGGTTTTTTCTACCTCACAGCGCATGATTTTTCGGGTTTTCGCGTGCCATGGATGTGGTGGCTCCTCCTTCCTGGCATACTGGCGATAATGGTAATGCTGTTCCGCAACCGGGCTTTTAGAAATCAGCTCAAATCCCTTTTTCAACGGGTAGGGTTGTTGCCGCGTTATCTTAAAATGCGGGACTTCATTGCAGAGCTGTGGCTAGAGCTTCGAACTTTTTACCGCGAAAATCGACGCGCCATGTTGCTGTCGTTCATTGCCTCTTGTCTGCACTGGATTGTGGGTTCGCTGGAATTCTATTTTATCCTGCTCTTTTTGGGCATAAAAACAACCATTGCAAAAGCACTCCTGGTGGATATGGGGGTCATCGTATTCAAATCTGCTGGGGCCTTTGTACCCGGACAAATTGGAGTAGAGGAATATGGGAACAAGGTCATGCTCGCCATCATCGGTATTGCTGGGGAAACCATTTGGATTACGGTTTCGATTCTGCGCCGGGCCAGACAGCTCTGCTGGATCTTGTTGAGCCTGTTCATCTATTTTGTATCGTTTCACAAACGGCCCGCCATTTCCCAAGTTTAAAAATGGAAATCCTCTTTATAACCCACAAATATCCGCCTTCTATTGGTGGTATGGAAAAGCAAAGTTTCGAACTCACGCAGGGCATGAAACGGCACGCAGTGGTGCATTTGCTATGTTGTGATGGCTCGGAGTCGAAAGTCAAGTTCTTTTGGTTGCTGAAAAGTCGCATTCGGGAAAAACTCCGGCAGCATCCGGGCATTTCCATTTTGCACTTTAATGATGGATTGGCCGCTGCATTTTGCTCGGGCGAACATGACTTTCCAGGTTTGATTCGCAGTGTGACCTTGCATGGCTTGGATGTGGTGTTTCCGAATGCCTTTTTCCAACAAAAGATACTGCCGCGTTTTCGTCATTTCCGGTCCATTATTGCGGTGAGTCAGGCAACGGCCCAAGCGTGTATTCAGCGAGGCTTGAGCGCTGAAAAAATTACCGTCATCCCCAATGGGGTAGATCATGACATTGCCCGATTTGAACCTACTGCAGCGGAGCAACAAGTGTTTAGGGAAAAGTACCAGCCGTTGATGGAGCACAAAAAGGTGTTAATCCTAATGGGACGGCCCGTAAAACGCAAGGGGTTTTCCTGGTTTTTAAAAACGGTATTGCCGCGGTTACCGGAAGATTATCAGGTCCTTGTGATTGGTCCGTTTCGAGAAAAGCGACCTTTTTCGGTCATGCTTTTGAATTGCCTTCCAAGTGCTTTTCGAAAACAAATTGAATTGATGTTTGGAATGCCCTCTGATGAAGATGCTTTACGCGAGCTGCTCGATTCGCAAAGGGTCCGCCATCTTGGGCGTCTGCCTTTTTCGGATATCCTGCAAATCATGTCGGCTGCGCAAGCTTTTATCATGCCGAACATACGCGTGGAAGGCGACATGGAAGGCTTTGGCCTCGTGTGCCTGGAAGCCAACCTTTGTGGAATCCCGGTCTTTGCTGCAAATCTGGAAGGCATTACAGATGCCGTACAAGAGCAAAAAAACGGTTGGCTCATTCCGACACAGGATGCTTCCGCATGGTTGGAAGCGCTGTCGGTATTGCAACGCGACCCGGACTTCGTCCGCCAATTTGGCCTAGCGTCCAGGCAATATGTACTGGACAATTTTGGCTGGGAAAAGATGACGGCGGCCTATTTTCAACACTTTAAAAAACTGAAGGCAGTTCCCTAAATAATAATTTTAAACAATCATTTAAAATATTTTTAAAAACACTTGCAGGTTTCAAAAAAGACCCCATATCTTTGTGCCATCAAATAAGCAGCCATGAGCAAGATAGATCAGAGTACAGACCTTAAAATCAAAGAAGCCGCCAAGCGAGTCTTTTTGGAAAAAGGCTTTGGCGGCACGACGACCCGCGACATTGCAGAGCATTCGGATACAAATATTGCGTTGGTCAACTATTATTTCCGGAGCAAGGAGAAGTTGTTCCAAGAAATCTTTTTGGAAAGTTTTGCGGAGACCTTCACTCCTATTACCCGGATTTTGAACGACGATTTGCCTTTGGAGGCAAAAATCTACAAATTGGTAGACAACATGACCGAGTTGTTAAAACGCGACCCTTTGCTACCGATGTTCGTTTTTAGCGAAATGCGCAGCGAAAACTCGAAAATGTGTGATTTGGTGGAAGGTTTACACAAACAGGAAGGCAATGCTTTCATCACCCAATTGGAAGCGGAAGCAGCAAAAGGGAATATTCGGAAGATAGATTTCGATCAGATTGACATTAGCATCATGTCTATGGTTATTTTTCCATTCTTGAGCATGAACGTAATCAAATTGAAAAAGAATTTAACAACAGCGGAATTCTACAAGCTTATGGACGACCGGAAAAAGCACATCCCCGAAATGATACTCACCTATTTACGTCACCCGGGGTGACCTTTTTTTTGCTCCACATTTAAACAAATTTTTAAAACTTAATTTTAAATCAAAACAATAGTCAACAATGAAACCTCCTCCATTCCTCCTTCTGGCGTTTCTGTTGTTCGCCAGTTTGGCATCGGCGCAGTTGCCCAAACCACTTCGCTTGGAAGACTGTTTGAGCCAAGCGCTGGAACAGAACCCTGAAATCAAAAACGCCCAACTCGGCCTGCTTCTTCCCGACGCGCAACGCGGTGAGGTGCGCGCCAACCTGCTTCCACAAATCAATGCAAGCGGGAATTACCAGTACTACCTCGAAGTACCACGTCAGATGATTCCAGCCTCCGCTTTTGGCGGACCAGATGGCGAGTATGCAGCAGCACAGTTTGGGGTCCCGCTCAATATGAACACCACACTTCAAGCCACCCAAGTGCTTTACAGCCAGCCCTTAAGGCTCGCCCTCCGCCAAGTTGAAGTTGGCCGGGAGTTGGCCCAATTAAATCTTCAAAGTACCCGTGAGGAAATTGCTTACAATGTATCGGCAGCCTATTTCAATGCACAGGCGCTGGCCAAACAGATTGTATTTCTGGAAGGCAACCTAAGCAGTCTTGAACGGGTAACCAAAACCACCCAGCTGCTTGCTGGGCAGCAATTGGCCACGGCTGTGGATGTGCAACGGCTTCAGCTGCAACAACAAAATCTGCAAAATCAATTGCAAAACCTGCGCGACCAGCAGCTTCGTGTACATCGCCTGCTCCAATTGCTCATGGGTATCCCACAAACCGAAGCCATTGCCATCGATACCACTATACGGGTTTTGGAGGCCAGTACCCTAGCATCACCGCCGCTGGTAACACACACGGCATTGAAGTTGATTGAAAAACAAAAAGGCAATCTCTTGCTGGAGCAGCAGAGCATACGCGCAGGAGCTTTGCCTACCATTGCAGCATTTGGGTCTTACAGCATGTCCGGGTTTGGAAAATTTGGCGACAATAACCTATTGAAGTTTTATCCCTCCAGTGCAGTAGGCGTCACTGCCCAATGGAATATATTCGATGGACAGGCAAGGAAAGCCAAAATAACACAAAAGAACCTGAAATTCCAACAACTGGAACATCAACAGGCCTACCTCCAAGAAAGTATTGCGATGCAAACCGCCAATGCGCGCACACAAATCCTTTCGAACCAACGCGCATTAGAGGCCGCTGTATCCAGTGTGCGCTTGGCAGAAAAAGTATTGCAACAAACCGCCCTTCAATTGCAGGAGGGTTTGGCCACTATAACCGATCTGTTAAACGCCGAAAACAGCCTGCGCGAAGCGCAAACCAATTACCTGAGCACCCTTATCAACCTGCGTACCGCCCAACTCGAAATGGAGAAAGCCACGGGCCACTTGCTTGATTGATAAAGCATACTGCAGCACCGCTACTATTTACAATAAAACGATTTCTGTCTAATGAAAAAACTGATCCGTCCAGCGATCTGGGTCACGCTTATTGCCTCGACCATCGCTTTTACCGCTTTTACCCTCCTCAACAACCAATCCAAAACAGAAGCCAAAGTATATCAACGCGACCCCAACAGCCGCATAGCGGTCACAACCGCAACAATTGCCAAGCAGGACCTGACCGAAGCGCAACAGTTCACCGGAGTGCTGGAACCCATCCGAGAAAATAAAATTGCTGCTGAAGCCGCCGGCAAAGTAGTTTGGGTGGGGGTTGAAGAAGGCGATATAGTCCGTGCAGGGCAGGTGTTGGCACGTGTAGACAACCAAAACATCCGGCTACAAATCGAAGCCGCCGAAGTGCAATTGGAGGGTGTTGCGGCCGATGTGAATCGATATACCAAACTCGCCCAATCAGAGGCTGTTCCAGGGGTAAACCTTGAAAAGGCGCTGATCCAAAAACGTTCGCTGGAAGTGCAAATCAAAACCTTGCGCGACCAATTGGGCCGAACCACGCTTACCGCCCCGTTTGGCGGCGTAGTCACCCAGCGTTTTTTCGACCTGGGCAGTGTGCTTGCCCCTGGCGCCCCGCTGGCACAAATTACCGATATCAGTGGACTCAAATTAACGGTAGCTATTCCCGAAAGAGAGATGCTCCTGTTTCGGGTTGGGCAAACCGTCCAAATCGAGGTTGATGCCTATCCAGGGATTGATTTTTCGGGCAAGGTGCGAATGATTGGGGTTCAAGCCGATGCATCGCATAATTTTCCAATAGAAGTTCTGGTACAAAACGCCTCCAAGCACCCACTCAAAGCCGGTATGTTCGGGAAACTATCTTTCCAAAATCGCAACAACACCAAAGTCTTGGCCCTTCCAAAAGCCGCTTTAATCGGCACAGCCAAAGCTCCCTTTGTTTATGTGGTGGAAAATGGCCAGGCAACGCTGCGTTCCGTCGTACTCGGCGCGAACAACAATGATTTCTACGAAATCCTTTCCGGTTTGCAGGAAACTGAAACCGTGGTAACAAGTGGCCAAATCAGTCTCACGGAAGGAGCACTTGTGGCTTCCAGCCAGCAGCAGTAAACCCTCCAACCTATCCACCTTTTCAACTCGCCAGTCATGAGTATTACCGAAATATCTATCAAACGCCCCTCGCTGATCATCGTGTTGTTCAGCATTCTTACCCTTGGCGGTCTATTTTCCTACTCGCTTTTGCCCTATGAACTGTTGCCCGATATGGCGCAGCCTGTAATTACCGCCACCACGGTGTACCCAGGGGCAGCTCCTGGCGAAGTGGAAAACGAGGTCACCGAAAAAATGGAAGATGCCTTGTCGGGCCTCGACAATATTGACAACATCCAATCAAAATCGCTGGAGAATGCTTCCATTGTAATCGTCAATTTCAAGGGTGGAACCGACCTGGACAAGACCATGCAAGATGCCCAGCAAAAAATTGAAAACATCAAAAAAGACCTTCCTGAAGACGTTCAGTCGCCTGTTTTATCCAAAATATCGCCAAGCGACCAGCCCATTATGCAGGTTTCGGCCACATCGGGATTGGCCAACCAGGTTTTTTACCAAAAAGTAGAGGACGACATCCTACCCCAAATCCAACAAATCAAAGGGGTAGCAGAAATCACCCTGCTCGGGGGCGAAAAACGAGAAATTCGCATCAATGTCAACCCCGACAAACTGAACTTCTATGGCCTGTCACTCCTTCAAATAACCCAGGCAATTGGGCAGGCCAATGTGGAAATTCCGGCAGGCAAGGTCAAAGACCCTTCCGAGCAAATTACCGTGAAATTGGCCGGAAAGTTTTCAAAAATCGAGGACATCAAAAACCTCACCGTATTCACGCCGCCGGGGGGCACCGCCATTCGGGTGCAAGACCTTGCCGATGTGAGCGACGGCCTGCGCGACGCGGAATCCATAGCCCGATACAATGGGCAGGCAGGGATTGCGCTTTCGATCAAAAAAAGTTCGGATGCAAATGCGGTAGAAGTCAGCAAGCTGGTAAGAGCCAAGCTGACTCAATTGGAAGCCGGGTATCAGGCTGACCAAGTTCATTTTGTGGTGACCGACGACAGCAGCATTATTACCCTGAAATCCGTGGATGCCGTGGTACATGATCTGTTTATTGCCATATTATTGGTTGCCGTAGTGATGTTGTTGTTTTTGCACAGCTTACGAAATGCCTTGATGGTACTGGTCTCCATTCCGGTTTCGCTTATTTCGGCGTTCCTGATGATGTACTTTTTGGATTATTCGCTCAACCTGATGACCCTTTTGGGCATGTCGCTCGTTATCGGGATTCTGGTGGACGACTCCATAGTGGTGCTGGAAAACATCCAGCGACATCTTGAAATGGGCAAGGACAGACTCCGGGCAACGCTCGACGGTATGAAGGAAATCGGGTTCGCGGCGGTGGCCATTACCTTGGTGATAGTCGTGGTGTTTTTGCCCGTGACGTTTTTGAACACCGTCGTGGCCGACGTATTGCGCCAGTTTTCCTACACAGTAGCTTTTGCTACCCTGATTTCCTTATTGGCAAGTTTTACACTGACCCCTTGGTTGTCATCGCGCTTTGCCAAACTGGAGACCTTGAATCCCAAAAACCCTTTGCAGTGGTTCTTGTTGCAATTTGAGAAACAACTTGCGCGATTGAATGCGTGGTACGGACGCGCCGTAGACTGGACCTTGTCGCACAAGATGGTATTTGGTGGTATCGTAGCTGCCTTGTTTGTCGGCATTGGTTGGGTCATGAGCTTGGGCATCATGGGGGAAGAAATGTTTGCTGAAGGCGACCAAGGAAAGTTCAAGTTGCGCATGGAGGCCTCCAAAAGCACGCCTTTACGCCAAAACAACCTCTATGCCCAGGAAATTGAACAGTATTTATTGCAAAAGCGTGAAGTAGCGTCGGTTTTTGCAAACGTTGGTGGGCCTAGGGCCGGTGTGGGCAGTACAGGACTTGGAGCGGAGAACGAAACTGAGATCACTGTGCAGTTGCACAAGGAAGGCCCACAAGCCATAAATGTTCCCACCGTACAATACATGATTGGGCTGCAAAATGAACTGGCCAGCCGCTATCCTGGTGTGGAGTTTTCAGCCTCAAATGTGGGCATCGTCGGGATGGCTACTGCGCCCATCGAGATTATATTGACTGGTCAGGACCAATCAACACTGCTGGCTGCAGGCCAGCAATTGAAGCGCCAAATACAACAGGTTCCGGGCGCCAACGATGTTCAAGTCTCTGTAGAAGACAACGGCAACCCAGAACTCCGGGTAGATTTGGACCGGGAGAAAATGGCCCAACTTGGCCTGACCACGCAGACCGTGGGCGCCACCCTCCGCAATGCATTTGCTGGCAACGATGACGCCAGCTTCCGGGAAGGTGGTTCGGAATACGACATTCGCGTACAACTCGATGCCTTCGACCGTCGAAACCCTTCCGACGTGGGCAAGCTAAGCTTTGTCAACAACCAGGGTCAAACGGTGCGTTTGGGACAATTCGCCAATGTTTATAGGAGTGCAGGGCCCTCCCAGTTGGAGCGCAAGGACCGGCAAGGCTCGGTCACCGTGACGGCCTTCACGATTGGGCGCGCAGCAGGCACCGTTGCACAAGATATTGATAAAGCATTGGCAGAAAACCAATTGCCCGCTTCCGTTACCATGACCTGGAGCGGTGATATCAAGCGTCAAAATGAAAGT
Organism: Saprospiraceae bacterium; assembly: GCA_022842255.1. GTDB lineage: Bacteria > Bacteroidota > Bacteroidia > Chitinophagales > Saprospiraceae > M3007. The sequence continues at coordinate 15,606 of JALHPW010000023.1, forward strand.
TTTGGTTCCATGGGTTTGGCGATGCTTGCAGCACTCATCCTGATTTATTTGATTCTGGTGACGCTGTACGACAACTTTGTCTACCCCTTGGTTGTATTGTTTTCCATACCGGTTGCACTGATTGGAGCTTTGCTCGCGCTTAATTTATCGATGACCAACATGAGCATATTCACCATGCTTGGCATGTTGATGTTGCTGGGCTTGGTAGCGAAAAACGCGATTCTGATTGTGGATTTCACCAATCAGTTAAAGGCGCAGGGCAAACCCTACCGGGATGCTATTGTAGAAGCAGCACGTGAACGCCTGCGGCCAATTTTGATGACGACCATTGCAATGGTAGTGGGCATGATACCGATTGCAATAGCGAAGGGTGCAGATGCTGAATGGAAAAACGGCCTGGCTTGGGTGCTGATTGGTGGACTACTCTCCTCTATGGTACTTACCGTATTTGTGGTCCCAGTGATGTATTACCTCGTTGACCGGGTTAAAGAGCTGATTGCAAACCTGCTTAAACAGGGCAAAAAAGCGCATGAACTACCCGCTGAAATAGGACGCTAGCCAATTAGCGAAGCACCCGATTTTAAGGGGCAATTACCATTCACCAGTCGATAAATACATTTCAATCGTCGGAAATAGCCACCCAGCCTAAATCCCTGTGGGGCTACCACAGATTGGAAGAAATTGCAGCGTTTTTGCATAAAACCGCTCTTTGGGGAGCGGTTTTATGCAAAAACGAGTTGGTGAAAAAAAGGAGGCCATTCACAAAAACAATCTTGAAATGCTTCAACCAAATTCAGTAATCGATGTTAATATTTCAATTTAACCAAAAGGTTTAATATCTTTTTTAAAATAAATCATAAACCATGAAAAAGCGTCGTCAGAAGTCGTGACTGCCTTTTTTAGAATTTAACATCAAACAAAACCTATAGTCCATGGACCAGAACCTTCTACAAAAAATTCGCGGTTACGATGTTGCTGACCAGCTTAAAGCAGCCAATTTATATCCATATTTCCGCGTAATCGAATCTGAACAGGACACTGAAGTAATGATAGACGGAAAGCCAGCGCTAATGTTTGGTTCCAATAGTTACCTCGGCCTTACCAATCACCCAAAACTCAAAGAAGCAGCCAACCGTGCTGTGCAACAATACGGTACGGGTTGTGCTGGGTCGCGTTTCCTGAACGGCACCCTTAAAATCCACATAGAGTTGGAAGAAGCCTTGGCTGATTACCTTCAAAAGGAAGCTGTGTTGTTGTACAGCACTGGTTTTCAGGCAAACTTGGGCGCTATTGCTCCACTCGCAGGCCGAAACGACTACCTATTTATTGATGAATTGGTACACGCTTCCATCATTGATGGCACCCGGCTGTCTTTCGGCAAAGTGATGAAGTATCGGCACAACGACATGGAATCACTCGAAAAACAACTTCGTCGCGCAGAAGGAGATGGCTCCAAAATTATCGTAATGGACGGTATTTTCAGTATGGAAGGCGACATTGCCGACTTGCCGGGAATTGTCGCGCTGGCGGAACAGTATGATGCCACCATCATTGTTGATGACGCCCATGCCGTAGGGGTAATCGGCCGTGAAGGTCGAGGAACTGGCGACTACTTTGGCCTTCAGGATAAAATGGACCTGATTGTAGGCACCTTCTCAAAATCGCTGGCCTCTTTGGGCGGGTTTGTTGCCTCTGACCGCGATATGATTGATTACCTGAAGCAAGATCGGAAGAGC
>JALHPW010000024.1:0-14974 GCA_022842255.1 Saprospiraceae bacterium
GTGGCCATTAGCATCGTCAATGAGGAGGAAGCCCAGAAAACCTTTGAATACCTCGCCCAAATCGGGGAGATTGACGAACTCGTTGAACACACCCAAATCTGAGCAACATGAAATACCTGAGCGAATACCGCGACGCCGAGTTGGTAGCGCAGTACATGGAAGAAATCCATCGTACCGCTACTCGGCCTTGGACCATTATGGAGGTTTGTGGCGGACAAACGCATAGCCTTGTCAAAAACGGCCTGTTGCAAATGCTGCCCGACAAAGTGCGTATGGTCCACGGACCCGGTTGCCCCGTCTGCGTTACCCCCTTGTACCAAATTGACAAAGCCGTGTATTTGGCTGAGCATGAAGGGGTTATCCTGTGCTCGTACGGCGATATGTTGCGGGTGCCGGGGTCCAAACACAGTTTACTGGAGTCCAAAGCAGCCGGCGCGGATGTCCGGATACTCTATTCACCGCTCGAGGCCGTCAAAATCGCGCAGGAAAACCCCGGGAAAGAGGTGGTTTTTTTCGCTGTCGGGTTTGAAACCACGGCGCCGGCCAATGCCCTTTCCGTCTTGCACGCACAACGGGCAGGCGTACAGAATTATTCAATCCTGACCTCCCACGTACTCGTCCCGCCGGCCATGGAAGCGGTCATGAACGATGACGAATCCAATATTCAAGGCTTTTTGGCCGCAGGACATGTCTGCTCCATCATGGGCATTGACGAATATTACCCGCTGGCCGAACAGTTTCAGACACCGATTGTGGTAACGGGTTTTGAACCCGTGGATTTGGCGCAAGGCATCCTGATGGTGGTCCGCCAACTGGAAAAAGGCGAACACAAATTGGAAAACCAATACAGCCGCGTGGTGCGCCCCGACGGCAACCTGGAAGCCCGAAAGGTGCTGGAACAGGTGTTCGAAACCAGCGACCGGGAATGGCGAGGCATCGGAAACATCCCCATGAGCGGGTACGAGTTGCGCCCAGCGTTCAGCGCCTTTGATGCAAATATAAAATTCAAGGTAAACATCGAAAAAGTGCCAGAAAGTGCGGAATGTATCGCCGGACAGGTGCTTAAAGGCATTAAAAAGCCACAGGAGTGCCCACAATTCGGGAAAAAATGCAAACCGCAGTCGCCCCTCGGCGCCCCCATGGTATCGAGTGAGGGGGCTTGCGCGGCGTACTATCACTTTTCACAGGTCATAGAGGAAATCGAAGCATAATGGGAGCCGAAAAAAAATTAAAAATGCAACTCCAGTGTCCGATGCCGAAACTCGATTTCGACATCATCACGCTGGGACACGGGAGCGGGGGGCTTTTGACCAACCGCTTGTTGGACAGCGGGGTGTTTGACCTGCTCAAAAACGAGCTGCTGGACGAACGGCACGACGGCGCCATTTTCGACATCGAAGCTGGGCGCATGGCGTTTTCGACGGACAGTTATGTCATCTCGCCTATCTTTTTCCCGGGGGGCAACATTGGCGAATTGGCCGTGAACGGTACGGTGAACGACCTGGCCATGTGCGGAGCGCAGGCCCGGTACCTGTCCTTGTCCTTCATTCTCGAAGAAGGCCTGACGATGCAGGAATTTTGGGAGGTTCTGGTGGGCATCAAGTATGCCGCTGAAAACGCAGGGGTAAAAATCGTCACAGGCGATACCAAAGTGGTGGAGCGCGGCAAGGGCGACAAAATTTTTATCAATACCAGCGGTGTGGGGATGTTGCACCCGCGGGCCGATATCCGCAAATCGCGGGTACAGGTAGGCGATAAAATCCTGATCAGCGGGCCCATCGCCACACATGGCATCGCCATTCTGAGCGTCCGGCAAGGGCTTGATTTTGAAACCAGTATCGTCAGTGATTCGACCAATCTAAACCATACCGTCATCAGCCTGCTCGATGTATTTGGTCCGGACATTCACCTCCTGCACGACCCCACACGCGGGGGCGTGGCCACGGTTTTGAACGAATTGGCCCGTGATACCCGCTTGGGCATTGATTTGGAAGAACGCGCCATTCCGGTGCTGGAAGAGGTGGCTGGAGCTTGCGAGTTGTTGGGCCTAGACCCCTTGTATGTGGCCAATGAGGGCGTATTCATCACCATCGTTGCCGCAGAGGCTGCAGAATCCGTGCTGGAAGTTTTGCGGGCGGACCCGAACGGAGCTTCGGCAGCGATTATCGGAACCGTGAAGGAGGAACACCCGCGACAGGTATTGTTGCACAGCAAAATCGGCGGCAAACGGGTCGTGAATATGCCCGTGGGCGAGCAGTTGCCTCGGATATGTTAGGGAATATGAGCGACACCATCCTAAATATCACCCTGAAAAAAGGGGGGCCAAGCGCCGAGCTGCTACAAGCGGCAACGGAAGAGACACGTTTGCCCCAAACGATATTCAAGGGTCCGGAAAGCACCCCGTTTCTGGCGCCGAGAGGTGTTTTTTTGTATAAAAATCAGCTTTTTGTATCCGATACCGGTCGCAACAGGGTGTTTATCTGGCACAAATTCCCTGAAACCACTTTTCAAGAGCCCGATGTGGTGCTTGGCCAAGGGGACGCCGATGGGACGGGTAGGAACGCCGGTGGATTGGTGGGCGCTGGTTCGCTGCAATATCCATCTGGCATCTGGTCGGACGGGCAAAAACTCATCGTGGCCGATGCCTGGAACCACCGGGTGTTGATTTGGCACAAGATGCCCACGCGCCACGGCCAGCCTGCTGATGTGGTGATCGGACAAGCTGATTTTGATGCCAACCAACCCAATGCCAAAGGGGTGGGCGCCAATCCAACGGAGCAGACCCTGTTTTGGCCGTATGGGGTGTTCAGTGATGGCCAAAGGTTGTGGATTGCAGATACTGGCAACCGACGGATTTTATACTACGAAAACCTGCCTACCGAACATTTCGCAGCTGCCAGCGGGGTCATTGGCAAGCCCGATTTTATGACCCGTGATTATGAAAACGAAGACCCAATCTGGCCTTATTCGGTTAAAATTGGTCCCGACGGCACGATGGCCGTTGCCGATACCCAATATTATCGGGTGTTGATTTGGCGCGATTGGCGCAAAGCTTTTCAGCAAAAAGCGGACGTGATTGTCGGGCAAGCAGACCTGAATTCCAGTGGACAAAACCAATACGGCCTTTTCCCAAAGGCAAACACGTTGAGCTGGTGTTACGACGCCTGCTTTACCGACCAAGGTCTTTTGGTGGCAGACACTGGAAACAGCCGGGTATTAAGTTTCGACACGATTCCGGCCAGCTCCAACCCAAGTGCCGACGGATTGATTGGCAAACCCAATTTTTCCACCGGCAGCGAAAACGCTGAAACCGTTTTTGGTACCGAAAACAGCCTGTACTGGCCGTTTTCAATCTGCGCAGACAGCGGCCGTTTGGCGGTAGCAGACACGGGCAATCATAGAGTTTTACTTTACCCTTTGTGAACTATGCACTCCTTACTTCCATTGTTGTTTGCGGGCGTGGTTGGGTTTACCCATGCCTTTGAAATTGACCACTTGCTGGCGGTGAGCAGCATCGCCAGTCGCCGGAAATCCGTTTTAATGGCCATAAAAGATGGCATTTATTGGGGTTTGGGGCATACTTCCACCATTTTGGCCATTGGCATCGTCATGATTTTGGCCAAGGTGGTGGTGGCGGAGCAAGTGTTCCAATATTTTGAAGCGGGTGTAGGCCTGATGTTGATCTTGCTCGGCGCCCATCGCATTTGGAAAACCTGGGAACATGAAAAAAATCACGCCCAGGCGCACGAACACCATGCGCCACATGGGCATCGCCTGGCGTACGGGGTGGGGTTGATACATGGACTGGCCGGTAGTGGGACCTTGATTTTGTTGGTCATGTCAGAACTCAAAACAGCTTGGGAAGGCATTGTCTATATCTTGATTTTCGGAGTGGGATCCATTGGTGGCATGTTGCTGGCTTCCGGTATATTTGGCCTGCCATTTTCCGCTAATATATCGCGTAGCCCGGCCGTACATCGGGGATTAAGCCTGCTTTCCTCCCTGCTTTGTATTGGTTTTGGCTGCAAAGTGGTATTTGAAAACCTGACCCATGTATGAATGAACCACAAACCCCTCGTGAATGGTTGTTGCTGGCATTGAACGATTATGGCATTGCCGTGTTGGTTGACCATGGACATTTCCTGGAGATAGAAAAGGAATATTCCATTGAAATCGAACAAAACGGCATTTTCAAACTACGCTGGAAGGGAAAAGTTGTGGCTCCCTTTCAAGATTTGAACGAATTGTGCCATTTTATCCAGCAATCATGAATGAAAAAAGGGAATTAGCCATTGTAGCATTGTCGTCCAGCGAATCACAGCCTGGCAATTACGTCCTGATCCTGGAAGATCTGGACCAGCTGCGTCGTATCCCGATTATTATTGGAATGCCCGAGGCCCAATCCATCGCCATCGCCATGGAACAGATGCAGCCGGCAAGACCCATGACCCACGATTTGCTGAAAAGTGTACTGCAGGGTTTGGGAGGCACCTTGCAGGAGGTTGTCATCCACACCCTGACGGATGGGGTCTTTCACGCCAAAATTGTACTGAAGACCCACGACGACCGCCTGTTTGAAACGGATTCCCGCGCCTCCGACGCCATTGCTTTGGCTGTTCGCTGCGGTGCCCCGGTCTATACTTTTGACCACATCATCCAGAATGCCGGGATTTTGGCAACCAGCCTGCCAGGGCACCAAATGGGCGGTTCCTTGGCCGAGTACTCTTTGGCACAGCTGGAAGAATTGTTGGAAAAGGTAATTGAGAAAGAGGACTATGAGAGCGCTTCCAAGATTCGGGATTATATTGTTAGGCGAAAGGGGGGCCCGGACAAGGCAAGCGCATGAAATTGGGGTTTAAATGCTAGCAAAAGCAGCATTTTATGGCCTGACGAATGACGATTATAAGATTGTTGCAGGCATGTGAGATTGTAGCATTTTGATGGCTGATATACGGCCCTTCCCACCACCTAAAAAAAGCGAGGGCCGTAACAAAACGAACCCTCGCGGCCAACGGTAGGAAGATGATTAATTGGCCTGGATCATCTTTTTGACACCAAGGTCCGTAGCGGTAGCAAGTTTGTACAGCAGCGTACCATTGGTTTTTATCAAGGCCTGCGCTATCAAAAAGGCATTATAGCCTTTGGCAAAGTCGCCCTGCTGCGTATACACCAATCGCCCTGTTTCGTCATATACGGTAAGCGTGGCTTGGCTAGCTTCGGGCAAATAGAAGCCGATGCTTGTTTTGTCTGAGAATGGGTTGGGCACGTTCTGATAGAGTTCAAAATCGAGACCACTGTGCGTAGCCACCCCGTCCTCGTGGAATCGGAGCTCGATTGCCAAGGGATTCGGGTTCAGGGCATTATCAAGTGTTTGATACGCTTCCGACTTCGTTATGCGGCTGCTCAGGTGCAACATTTCGCTTAACATACCCGATTGGGCAGCGTGGAGTTTTACTGTAAACTCGGCAAGCGCTTCGTCAGCATCTTTGGGCAAATCCCAAGAAATAGTCAGTGCGCCCTCCGCAGCGAAGACCGCAAAATTGCCTGTATCCATGTTTTTTCCGCTCACATCCAGCACCTCGAGCCCATCGGCATGGAGGGTGCATTGATACCCTTGCACCATCTGGGCTGCCGTTAGTTTTACTTCAAAGGTTTCACCCAAACGCACGCGTCGGTCGTCCACATCAAAAATTAAAACGCCCTGGTTGCGCTCCTCCCCGACCATCAGTCCATTGGCCTGGGCGGTGCCATTCAAGTCACCAATTTTGACGCTTACGAAATCCTCTGTCATTTGGCTGGCTTGAACGTTTTCTACTGTTTTGTGCTCCGGGAAAGCGGTGGAAAATGGGTTGGTGGGTTCCGGGAAGACAAATGACTTGTCTACGAACCGCCAGGGCGTATTGTCGGGCAATTCCTGGTAAATGCCCAGGATCAGCTTGCGAAATTCCACGATATCGAAGCTGGTGATGCTCCCTGATCGGTTCGCGTCGGCGGCAATCATTTTATACGGTGAATTGAGCGGTGCCAGCCCCAAAAGGTGTTTTGAAAGCAGTACGAGATCGTAAGTGGTCACCCCATTTAAGGAGCCCATGTTTTCTGACGAAGGGATAATGGTATAGCTGCCCGCGAACGGGAGTGCATCGGAGAATTGGAAGTGCCCTTCCGCGTCAGATTTTGTGTACAGATTTGGTAGTAGGCCTGCGTGACCCGAGTGCTCCAATTGAAGACGGCCTTCCTCCAGTCCATCCTGCGCTTCTGTCTTCAAACTACCTGCCACCGAGACGGAAGCCGCACAGGGATCGATAGCCTGACAGTTTTGCCAGTATTGGTTCAGATTTTCCAAGGCACTGTTCAAGGGTGTACCGAAATTGGGCGGGTAAAAGCCTACCCCTGCAAGGTAATCGTTCGAAAGGTTGAGCAAACCCTGTACATTGCCATGGTCGGCCTCCAACTTGTTCAGGACAATAAGGTCCACCAGACAGGGAGGCAACGAGGCCATTGTTTGTACGCCCAAGTCGCGCTCGTTGAATTCAAGGTTGTACCAGATATTCAACTGCATCGCCAGCACATTCGCTACCAGCTTGTTTTTCAGCGTACCGTCACTGTTCAAGAGCGGCGAAGCCGATTGGCATTCGTTTGTGGATCCAAACTCAAAATTGCCTGGGCTAAGCTGTATGGTACTGCCATTGGCGGGCAACATTTGCTGCAAGCAGTTTACGTTGCTTATAGAAATGGTTTTGCCCAATTTACCAGCGGTCACACTTCCATATTTATCAAACAATTGTTCAATGGCCTCCGTGGTGGTCATCCCGTTGATTGCACCAGCAGTACTGCCCCAAAGCGTTTGGGGAACCGTACAAAGTGGTTTGCAACCTCCTGTAGCAATAAAGGTTACCAAAAACTTATCCGTCCAGTTGACGCATAAATCCTTGGCTTTCACACAGTAAGTAACCGAATTGACACCATTTTGAGTTAAACCCTCATAGATACAGAACGAAGTGTAACAATTATCGACAAACAAGGGGGCAAGGATACCGGCAATTTCGCCGGGCCCTGGAAGGTCGGCAACACAGATCACCTCGATGGTATCCTGTCCGGTGTACACCGGAGGAATGGAATCTACAACCTGAAACGATTGATAGCAGGTGGACACATTCCCACATTCGTCGGTAGCAGCATAGGTATACGACTTGGTGAGCGGCCAATAGCCACAGCCCACGCCCACCGAAAATTCACTTTGGAGCGTAATGCTCACCGGAGCGCCGCAATTGTCCCAGGCTATCACGCCGGCAGTATCGGGTGCAGGAATGTCATGCACACAGGTGAGCAAAACATTGCCCTCCGGACATTTCACGATTACGGGCGGCGTAGTATCCACCACTGCGAAAGTGGCCGTGACATAATTGGTATTGCCACATTCGTCGGTTGCACGGAATTGATAAGTGCGGTTGAACGTATTGCCACACGCCTGATTATTGGCGAGGAGTGCGATTTCGGTAACCACCGAACCGCAGTTATCACTCGCTTCGGCATACCCGAAATGTTCAAACCAGTCGATGAATTGGGCCTCACCATTGTCGCCCGCAACACATTGAATAATCAGGTTTTGCGGCAACACATTAAACGTAGGCGGCGTCAGGTCTACAATGGTAAAACTTGCGTCGCGGAAAGCAGCATTGCCACACGCGTCGGTAGCGGTAAAGCGAATAAAACGCTGTGAGGTCCCGCCGCACATAGAGGGCATGGTGAAAAACGGGCTGGGGCCCAGGGTCCAAGTAACGGGGGAACAATCGACCACAGTAGCGCCCCCAAAATTATCGAGCCAATCCTGATAAGCGGCTTCATTGCTTGCCAAATCGCATTCAAGCACCACATCCAAAGGCATGTTGGAAAACTGAGGCGCATAGGTATCCTGTACCGTTACCAGCTGGACCGCGGTGGCGGAATTTCCACAAGCATCCGTGGCACGCCAACTGCGGGTTAGGGTATATAAAGTGGGACAAATGCCCTGGGTTTGGGTTTCTCCTAAAAATGTGACCGTTACCAGGCCTGCACAGTTGTCAGACGCAGTGGGGGTTGCAATTGGCGGTATCAAATTGCATTCAACGGTGACATTTGCCGGTATATCCGTGAACGTTGGCGCAATGATGTCATTTACGGTGATTGTTTGTGCACAAGTGGCAGCATTGCCACAAACATCCGTGGCGCGGTACGTACGGGTAATGGTAAATCGATTGGCGCAGGTCTGATTGCTGATCACATCGCCCACATGAATGACCGACACCGTGCCGCCACAAAGGTCCGAGGCCGTGATGGAGCCAGGCGTGGGGGCAGGCACTTCATTGGCACAAGAAACCGTCAAGTTCGCAAGGCAGGTGAGGGTCGGCAGGGCACCATCATTCACCGTGATGGTTTGGGCACAGGTGGCGGAATTGCCACAAACATCTGTGGCGCGGTACGTACGGGTAATGGTAAATCGGTTGGCGCAAATCTGATTGCTGATTACATCGCCCACATGAATGACCGACACCGCTCCGCCACAAAGATCCGAGGCCGTAATGGAGCCGGGTGTGGGGACTGGCACCGTATTGGCACAAGAAACCGTCAGGTTCGCAGGGCAGGTGAGGGTCGGCTGGGCAACATCATTCACCGTGATGGTTTGCGCGCAGGTGGCGGAATTACCACAAAGGTCTGTGGCGCGATACGTACGGGTAACCGTAAAGCGATTGGCACAAGTCTGATTGCTGATCACATCGCCCACATGGATAATTGACACCGCACCGCCACAAAGATCCGAGGCCGTGATGGAGCCCGGCGCGGGTGCCGGCACATTGCTGGCGCAGGAGACAGTCGCGTTTGCAGGGCAGCTGAGGCTGGGGGGTGTTTGATCAATAGCGTTATAGGTAACCTCACAGGTCGTAGAAAACCCTCCTTGGTCGGATACAGTATACGTTCGGGTCAAAACAAATGGGGAGGCAAGGCAGCCAAGGCCGGTGGAGTTTTCGGTAATGGCCACCGTACTGGTGCCACAGGCGCTATTAACCGTTACATTGGATGGGATACCCAATGGGATATCGCTTATACACTGAAATGTGCCACCATTTGCCGGTGGACAAGTCACGCTTAGGGTACAAAGGCAGGCGTTCGACAAAGTAACAACATTGGCACTGGTAGAGATCGCGCCCTCTGTTGAAAGTCCTCGACCATTCAATTGTGCGCCGTTTGCCAAATTAATGGCACCCGCCGCAAGAATGGTGCCTTGGAAAAGTGTGTTTCCACCTCCATTGAACGCGCCGTTGATTTGCCAGTACACATTACACAAATTGGCCCCATTGATCAGCAGGATGCGTGAGGATGGGTTGGTGGACAAAGCGCCATCGATTTGAAAAATAAATATGGCACCGGGATTCCCTCCGCCATCCAAAATCAGGTCGGCATTCAAGACTGCAGCTGAGCCTATACAGTAAATGTTGGGGGCAAGTATTTGGCTATTTCCCAATGGGGTGGCCAAAACAGAACCGCAGGTAAGACCAGCCAGATAGCCATAGGCACTGGCCACGTCAGCGGCTGCTTGTGCGGAGACGGGGTCTGCCAGGTGGATTTGACCTATCAAAAATCCGGGAGGCGTGAACGCACCTGCATTCGTGCCAATGTCGCCCACCACGGAAGTAGCCGCGTCTCCATTGAATGCACCAGATGCTGTAAAAAGGGCAAACGTGGAGGAGGCGCCCAAGTCAGGTGTTTGGGCTGAAACAGCCTTTGGGCCAAATAGAAGTAAAATGAAGAAGAATTGACAAGTAAGAAAAATTCGCATATTGATTAAAAGTTAATTTGTTAAACGACATGCAAAGGTTACTACGCTAAAATGTGGTGGTGTTATACAATTTTTAGTAAGTTTTATACAATACCCATATTGCAATTTTATAAAATATAAAAAACCGCTTTGCGGGTACGCAAAGCGGTTTTTGAGCTATTATAACACAAATTATCGTCACTATGCAGTGCAGTTTTTCTTATAATCCTACGCATTTTACAATGCTCGGATACTACGCCTTTCCTTATTCTTTAATGTTTTAAAATATGACGGCGTAATCCCCGTAACTTTTTTAAATTGTTTGGATAAGTGTGCAACACTGCTGTAATGGAGTTTGAAGGCTATCTGAGAAAGCGTATCTTCATCGAAGACAATCAATTCTTTTACCCGCTCAACCTTTAAGGCCGCCAGATACTGCTCAATGGTTTTGGATTCTATTTTGGAAAAAGTATTGGCCAAGTAACCATAACTCAAGCCCAGTTTTTCACTAATATAAGCAGAAGGTGTAACCAACGGTTTTTCATCTGAGTGATGAACAAACTCTATGATTGCGGTTTTAATTTTTTCAACAATAATCGCATCCTTACTTTCAATAATTTCTAAACCAACTTTACTGATTTTACTGCTTAATTTTATTTTATCTTCAGGGTCAAGCTGAACAGCTGTTTCTATTTCACCTAATTTTATATTTAGGGGCAATATACTGAGTTCTTCTAGGGCTTGTTTTACAATCACGATACAGCTTTCACTGACCATGTTTTTAATGTACACTTTCAAAAACGAATTGTTTCGTTCGGTATTTTATGCTTAATTGTGTTGTATGAAGCCTATATTAGGCCACCACAATATTAAAGCATTTTGATAAAGGTAATCAATATAAATTGAAAAAGCCAATCTATATTTAATTTTATTTGGTGCATTTCAAAAAACAATTGAATTTAGGTATGTTTTTCTGAAATTATTTCACGATTATAAAACTATATGTTTATGGGATATCTATGTTTATTGCCAATCCACAACTAAACAGGACATTTGTGCGTATACAGTCCATCGCCTGCCCCGAATAATTTTTATTTATAGAAAATTATTTCTAATGCCTTAATTGGGCATCAATCCACTAATTCTACCCGCTCTATCAACAACTCATTTCCCTGCACCACATTGCCACATGGCTTCCCGCACACGCACACGAAGCGATAATTTTGCACTTCGGTTATTTGATTACAATCATGACATTGTATCAGAATTGGCACCAGGTTAACCCGCAGTTTCACGTCCTTGAAACGGGTTTCATCTTCTTCCACCACCGCCTCAAAAGCATTTTGCAAGAGGATGGGTTCTACATTGGCCAAGGGGCCTACTTTCAATTCAATAGCCGTCACCCGACCCAGTTCTTCGGGCGAGAAGTTGTCTTCCAGGGTACGGAAGATGGTGCGGACCAAGGATATTTCGTGCATAGCTTGGGTTGTGATTAGGCCTCCGTTTCCAAGGCCACGCGCAGCTGCTCCAAGCGCTCCAGTTGTTCCGCTGCTTCTGCAAGGATGGTCGGGTCGTTGGTGAGTTGTTTGGCCTCTTGGGCCTTGGCCAGCATTTGTTCAAAAAGGTCGTGGTTGGAGGTATTGCCCTCCAGGTTGAGGTGCCAGCTTGTTTCCACGAAATTGAGCAGGGTAACGGCACGTTCGAGGGGCCATTCCTCGGCAGTACGGACGCCGAGGGCTTCGTTGTAATAGAACAGGGCCTTTTCCAGGTTGTCGGAGTGTATCGCTTCGGGGTATTTGCTAAGCGCATTGGCGTAGTTGTTGCACACCATCGCGTATTCATAAGGCTGCGTCTCTTTCGTATAATGCTCCAGCGCCAGCTTGAACGAGGCAGAGGAAACACCGGCCCAAATACTCTTTTTCTTTACTTCATCCGGGATTTCAGCATAAATCACGCCCAAATATTGGTGGATATCGGCAAAAACATCGGGGGTTTCTTCCCTCGAGAATACTTTGAGCGCTTCCTGAAAACTTTCCAAGGCTCCCCGAAAAAACTGTGGGTTGTCCTTTTTGGCCCAGGTATAGAGCAAAATACCCCGCCGGTACTGGGCCTGCGCTAACAGCTCAGGCATTTCTTCGGCCCTTAAAATATCGACGGCCCGACCAATGTAGCCCAGCGCTTCGGCAAAACTTTCGGAATAGTTGGCCACTTGCGCCGCATCGACCAATAAGAGCGCCTCCTCTACCTTTCGGCCTTGTTTCTGATAGTGTTGCAGCACTTCCCAAAGGGTATTTTTCAGCGTATCCAACAACGCCAAATCGTACGGTGCGACCAGCTTTTTCATCCATACCCCGCACAAAACGGCTTTTAGTTCCGGCAGGGCATCGTCAGAAAGCGCCGTTTTGATTGCATCCTGCAACAGGTGTTCGGCTTGCAGCAAATCCCCCAAGTCGGTCAGGAAAATGGCGTATTGACGGGCGGTAAAGGCGTAGTGTTCCCCATTGGTAGCGCTGTTCAGGGCTTCCCGGTAGAAATAACGGGTCTTGTCGACATCAAAGCTGCTTTCTGTTGCCGCATAATGGTGCAAAATGGCCGAATTGTGGCAAAAACGGTATTCCTCAAACGGATTGAAGTCGGAAGTCAGGCGCTGTGGATCCACCGGAATGCCGTTTTGCAGGCAATTGATGATGTCTATATCGTTGAGCAACACCTGATTATCGCGCAGGTAGGCGTACGCTTTTTCGTAGTTGCCCAACTTGGAAAACACCAAGCCAAGCAGGCTTTCGGCACTCAGCTCAATCTCCTCCGGCAGCAAATACGGGGGCAGCACATTGTCCCAATCCACCAATTGGGTAATCCCGTTCTTTTTCCGCACCATCATGTGGTAGGCGGAGGAGCCAGGCTTTTGTTCCAAAAAATCGACCACCGACACCAACTCGTGGAGGCGGTCTTCCGAATGAATAATTTGCTGAAGTTCGGGCAGCAGTTCAGCCTGGGTAAATATTGTAATCATAACGTGATGTGCAGCATTCGCATACCTGGTTGGTGCATAAATACCAAATCGCGGTCGGTATCGTCCAGGTCGTTGTCAATGATGATTTCCTGTAGCGAAATGGTTTTGTCGCCTTGCAGGTTGCGGTTTTTGAGCATTTGAAGCCCGCCTTTGTGGATGGTGGGAAAAATCTCGTCTTCCATAGGCGCAAGCAGCAAAGAGCGCTGTTGTGGATAATACACCACATGCACTTGCGCTGTTTCGCCAAAGGTGCTTTCAGCAATGTCGCCCGAAATCCAGAGATGTTGTGTTTTTAGTTTTATGCCCATGGGTGTGTTGGGTATTGGGATATTGGGATATTGGGATATTGGGATATTGGGATATTGGGATATTGGGATATCAAGTAAATATCCCAATATCTCAATATCAACTAATATCACTTTCTCATTCCAAGTTCTTCCAAAATCAGGTCGGTCACTTTTTTACCCGCATCCTGCACGGCATCGCTCATGCCCACCTCGAGCCGGGTATTGGTAATGGAAATCAGGTAAACCGAAATATCATCGGGATATGCTTCGCCCAATATCTTTTTGGCGTACGAAAGCGCCTGGTCCCATTTCAAACTGTGCAAAAACACCATCGGGTCGTCTTGAATGGAAGCCTCAACAGCTTCCGCAGGCAGCCGGTAAAGTGTTCCGTCGGGTTCGCCCGTATTCAGCACCCCATCCACCAGGATAATCCGAGCATGGTCTCGAAGCTGGAACAATACCTCAAACGCTGATGTCCCCATATCCAACAGACTGATATCGGGCTCGGCCTCTCCCAGTCTTTTTTTCAGGTCCTCAATCACCATGCAGCCCACCCCATCGTCGCTGCGCACCGGATTTCCAAAACCTAGAATTGCCGTTTTCTTCATGAATGTTGCAGGTTAAGCGCATAAAAAACGCCCACAATTTTAAGCAAAAATTGCGGGCGTTCAGGTATTCGTAAAAGACAAAAACTAGAGTTTGAACTTCGCCAATTGCTCGCCGGTTTTGCCATCGTGTGCGTGTACGGTGCAAACCAGGCAAGAATCGAAAGAACGTGCCACCATACCCACCTCTACCGGATCGTGCGGGTCTTCGATTTCGATGCCGGTGAGAGCAGCCTCAATCGGGCCACTCTTGCCTTGTTCATCGTTCGGGCCCACGTTCCAAGTGGTAGGCGCCATCACCTGATAGTTTTTGATAACGCCGTCTTTGATTTCAATCCAGTGTGCCAATGCACCGCGTGCGGCCTCCGTGGCACCAAAGCCCATACCGTCTCTTTCTTCTGGCTTGATGTAAAATTCTGCATCCAGATCGATTTGACCGAGCCACTGATTGATGAATTCGTACAGACGCGGCGCTTCGTGTACCCGAGCGAGTGTTCTGGTGAAAACGCTCGGCCCTAGTTTGGTGATGATGTCGCCAAAAAGCGGGTCCTGAATCTGGTGGCTCAGGTTTTTCGGATTGGCATTCATGATTACCCTTGAAAGTGGGCCTGCCTCTGCCGCGAAATCGTCGTAACGTGGCGCTTTTGCCCAGCTGTATTTGCTGTTGAAATCCGAATCGGCCAAGTGGTGCGACTGAACGGGGGTGGGGAACGGCTCTTTCCATGGGTGCTCGGCAGGCACATCGGCATACCAAGAGTGCTTGACGTGTTCCTTGACCTTCATGTGGTCGAACTCGCTCCAAGTCTTGCCATCAAAGAACCCGGAGGAACTGATGAGCGCTTGGTTTCGGCCTTCTATGGTGGGGTGGTTGTACAAGTCTTTGTGCAAATATGTGCCGTAAGCCAGGAACTTACCCACGCCTTGCCCGAACTTATCCAACCCAAATTCAAGGCTGGCGCGAATGAAAAGGCCCAAATCGCTGTTGCGCTGGCTTTCGTTTTCTTCTACCCAGGCCATGAGATCGTCCCAGGTTTTGATACGCATGTAACGCTCAATGGAACAACCCAGCCAAACGGGCTCCAACCAATCGTTGCGGAAGAAATTCATGATGGCATGTGCCCGGGTGATGTCTTTAAGCGTTGGCGCGCACATCACGCCACCAGGCACCATGTAGGAAGAGTGCGGCCATTGTCCGCCAAACAGGGCATATACTTCTACCGGACGCCCTGAAGCTGTGACGCCTTTTTGGAAAGAAGTGCCTACATAAGCGGCAAAA
>JALHPW010000024.1:14984-17290 GCA_022842255.1 Saprospiraceae bacterium
ATACAAAGGCTTGTTGGCAAACTTTTTATTGGCCATGTCCGTAGCGAAAATGGCATAGAACCAACGGGGTATGGATTGAATCGTTTCGGTAGCCTGGCCAATGGCGCGCAGCAATAGAGCATTGGGCGGCAGGGTAGTTTTCCAGGCCGTATCCAGGGCCGACGACGCGCAATACAAGTGCGAACCGCCACAGATGCCGCAAATACGCGGCGTCACCACCAGACCCGATTGTGGGTCTTTGCCTTCCATGATCTTTTCAAAGCCACGAAACATGGCGGCCTGCGTGTGGGCACGGGTAACTACCCCGTTTTCCATGTAAACCTTTACGTCAAGATCGCCTTCGACACGGCCTACCGGAGATATGTTGAGTTCCTTTATGGTTGACATAACTGACTGGATGTTTAAATTGTTGGAGGGTTATTTGGAGGTTTCAAAGTGTTCCTGGTCAACCCCAAGCATTTTTTCGACCTTGCCCATCACTTTTTCCGCCCCGGCACGTGTGTAATAACCCAGACGAGAAACGCCCGTAGGCACGTCCTGCGGCAAGAATCCGAGGTATTTCAAGGTTTTGAACACACTGCCCTTCACCAAATCGTGGTGTGGGAAACCGGGTTCGGTACAACCCAAACAGGGGTGGTTGGCGCGGGTCTTGCTCGATTGGCGGTTCCACAAAATGCGGTTACAACTGGCGCGGGTCATTGGGCCACGGCAACCGACTTCATAAAATAGGCACCCGCCGCGTTTGCCAAAACCGCCGTCCACTTTTTGGGCAAAACTGATGGCGTTTGGACAGCCGGTCTGCACAAAATCAGTGAAAAACGTTTTTGGACGGTGGTAATCGTCAATCAAGACATCCTTGATTCGGCCGGTAGCAATGGCCACCAAAATCTGCGTGATCCAGTCGGGGTGTGCTGGGCAGCCGGGAATGTTTATCACGGGCAAGCCTCCTTTGGAGACGAAATTAGCACCCAAAAAGCCTCCCTTTTTCTCTTTCAGGAATTGCATCCCGGTGCTTTCGCTCGGATTGGGTGGTACGGCTGGAATGCCGCCCCAGGTGGCGCAGTCGCCAATGGCGACCACATAGCCAGCCACTGCGGAAAGTTCGCGCACCCAGTCTTTCATGGGTCGATCGGCAAAATAGTTCATGGTTCCAGTGCCATTGGGGCCCTGAATGAGCGAACCTTCATACACGAATATATCCATCTGGATTTTTCCCTGAAGGATGTCATTGAGCAGGTTTCCCACCTGGTCGCCGATTTCGAGACCAACCGTTGGGTGCCAGAGAATGTTGATTCCAAAGTCGGTAATCAACTCTACTACGGTTGGTTCTTCGGCGTTCAGAAAGGACATGGTGTTGCCACTACACGCCCCGCCCTGCAACCAGAGTACATTTGCCATACTAATTTAAAGTTTGGTGAACCATTTATTTTTAAAACAATGTCTTGCGAATCGAAGTGCAGGGCAAAACTAGTTACAGGTTCAAGATTTAGAAATTTTTTTCTAATTTTTTTTAGAAAAAAATTTCTAAATCTTGATTTCGCACAAAAAACGCAGAAAAATGGTCCTTTCCAACACTTTGAATGTTTGGCAATTGTCTGCCCAAAAGGATGTTTGGAATTACTTGGAGGTCTCGGGTGGGCTTTGCGATATCCCGAGCGTTTTTTCGACGGCGCGCAAAATTTTGCCCGCCCCTGCCTGGGCATAATACCCCAATCGAGAAGAACCGGCAGGGGTATCTTGGGGAAGGTAGCCCAGGTATTTCATGGTTTTGAAAACGCTGCCTTTTGCAAGGTCGTGGTGTGGGAAGCCCGGTTCTGTACAACCGAGGCAGGGGTGGTTGGCGCGGGTTTTACTGGATTGCCGGTTCCACAAAATGCGGTTGCAGGAAGCTCGGGTCATGGGCCCTCGGCAGCCTACTTCATAGAACAGGCACCCGCCGCGTTTGCCAAAACCACCACCCACTTTTTGGGAAAAACTAATGGCATTGGTGCAGCCTGTTTGTACAAAATCAGTGAAGAAGGTTTTGGGTCGGTTTAGGTCGTCAATCAATACGTCTTTGATCCGTCCGGTAGCAATGGCAACCAAAATCTGGGTCATCCAATCCGGGTGCGCGGGGCATCCGGGAATATTGATTACTGGGAGGCCTGCTTTTGACCTGAAATCTGCCCCCAGGAAACCGCCTTTTTGGTCTTTGTGGAATTGCATCCCCGTACTTTCTGTCGGGTTGGGTGGCACGGCTGGAATACCGCCCCAAGCGGCACAATCGCCTACCGCAACTACATATTCGGCTACCTTCGACAGCTCCA
>JALHPW010000025.1:0-6800 GCA_022842255.1 Saprospiraceae bacterium
GTGAAACATAACACCTATTTTCGCGAGGTATTTGATTTGCTCAGGATGTTCTTGCACAGCCTGTTATTGTCGTTTCAACACCCATTTACCAACCAACCTACCACCATCAGCGCCCCGGTGGATGAGGTTTTTGAAAATACGCTTCGTTTGTTGGAGCTCCACGAGTTTTCACCCGAAATTGCCCTACCAAAACCAGCACCACATTGACCACATTTTAACCACATTGACCACATTCCAACACATTGACCACATTCCCATCACATTGACCACATCAACAATTTGACCACATTAAAATACACCCTCCGCGCCGGCAACCTAGCCGATTTGAAACCTCAATCATTTGAACTCACCGCACCGGCGGCTGGTGAAGTACAAATCGCCGTACGCGCCATCGGGCTGAACTTTGCCGATGTGTTTGCGATTTGGGGGCTGTATGGTGCTACCCCAAAAGGCGAATTCACCCCTGGCCTTGAATACGCAGGCCTTGTACAAGCCGTAGGGCCCGGAGTGACCCACCTTCAGGTTGGCGACCGAATCATGGGCGTTACCCGTTTTGGCGCGTATACCACACATTTAAATATCGATGCCCGGTATGCCATCCCGATGCCCGCCGATTGGGATTTCAAAACGGGGGCAGCTTATCTGGTTCAAACCCTCACCGCCTACTATGGTATGGCGACACTCGGGGCACTGCAACGCGGACAAAATGTGTTGATTCACAGTGCAGTAGGAGGGGTTGGATTGCAGGCTTTGAAAATAGCCAAAGCTTATGATTGTTTTACCATTGGCACCGTTGGCCATGCGGGGAAAGTGGATTTTGCGCTGTCGGAAGGCTATGATAAGGTAATTGTGCGGGGCAAAGATTTTGAGCACCAACTGAAGGAGGCGCTCGGCGACAAACCTTTGCACCTGATGATGGACAGCGTAGGCGGGCCTTTTTTCAGCATCCCGTTTTCGATGTTGGCACCCATGGGCCGGGCCGTGGTATTTGGTTCGGCGCGATACGCCACGGCGAGCGACAAACCCAACAAACTCCATCTATTGCGCCATTTTTTCACCCGTCCCAAAGTGGACCCGCAACGGCTCGTGGAAACCAACCGTGCCGTATTGGGCTTTAACCTGATTTGGTTGTACGAAAACGCTGAGTTGCTACGCAGTCTGCTGGTCGAGCTTGAAACACTCCGCCTAGCCCCACCCCATGTCGGCCATATATTCCCGTTTGACCAACTGCCCGATGCGGTACGTTTGTTTCAGACTGGAAAAACCGTAGGCTAGGTGGTCGTAGTAGTTATGAAGTGATGGAGGGATGAAGTGATAAAGTGATTTATGATCGGTTAGTGGCCTTTAATCACTTCATCGCCCATCACTTCATAACTTTATCACTTCATCACCTATCCCTTCATCACCTTTCCCTTCATCACCCATCACCTAATCGCTCCATAACTCATGACCAACACCCCCTTAGACGCCCCCACGGACTTCATCCCGGCCGACGACGACCGCCCTGCCGGGGAATGGATGGAAGGCTATTGGGCCACCATCGCAATGTGGGCGAAGCGTTTTGCAGTGCTTGTTTTTGCTTTCTCTGCTTGGCAGTCCTATCTGGAAATCAACAGTTTGATTCGATATCAACAGTGGGCCGTTGGACAAGACAAAATCTGGATTTTGATCATTATATCCTATTCAGTGGCAGAGGCGCTCTTGTATGGCCTATTGGGGTATTGCTGCTTCCGCTTTGCCCAATACTTGGAACGTGCCTTGGCAGGCCAAGACCAGCTTTTGCTTGAAAAAGCCTTTCGCTTTTTACATCAATTTTGGAAAGTGGGTTTGATCATCGCTTGTTTATCCATTCTATCCTCCATTTCCCAGTGGTCCTACACCCTCAATGTAATGTCGGAATACGACCCTGGGCAATTCATGGAAGAACCCGTGCCGCTTCAATCGGAGGATTGATTTTCATACCCCTATCCTAAAACAAGTTTCACATGGAAAATCCTAATCACGAAATACACGACGAGCCACTTGAGCCCACCTCGAGCCATGGGCTTTGGCTCACGGGGCGATTCTTGTTCCAGTTGCTCCAATCCTCCAAGGTAGCCTTGCCAATGTTGGTCCTGGCCTTGGTTGCGGGCTTGTCTCAGTCACTTAACGGCATCTTTTTTCAATTGTATTTTTGGTCCCGCAGAGCGGATTCCGACTTCTACCTGCTGGAAGGCGACAACCTATTTCGGGTTTTCAACCTGTTGACGGCCCTGTTTATCATCTATTTGTTCATTCGGGGCGTCCTGGAAGGCCGCAAAGCATGGCTTTTATTAAAACACTCCGAAACCGACGACGATGCTTTGCTCGAAGGCACGGAGCGCTTGGGCAAGATGTTCCGTTGGCTCACGCTTTGGGGTGCTGTTTATATAGGTACAAATCTTTTTATTGAATTTTGGGCAGCGATTCTCGGTTGAAATAGGCCCTGTGCATAGTAGTTCAGCGACCAAAGGAATGCTGCAAGAGAGGTAGTTTCCTAAAACTTTGGACTTCCAACTGAAAAAACCCCAAATGAACGTTATCCCGAAAAATCCTTGACAATGAATACCCCACCCTACCTTACTTTCCTGCTGTTCCTGGCTTTGCCAGCTTGTCCAATTGCAGCCCAGCCAAGCGCCAAACAGCTCCCACCACCCCTTTACCTGATTTTTGAAAACGGCAAATACGGCTATATGGACAGCACTGGAAAGGTGTGTATCCAACCCATGTTTGCTAGCGCCGACCATTTTTCTGAAGGCATGGCTGCAGTGCGAAAAAGCGGTCGATATGGGTACATCAATATTCAGGGGCAATTCATTATTCAGCCTGTATTTGATTATGCCGAGGCTTTCGAAAATGGGGAAGCAGAGGTTTGGTTGGATGGCAAAGGTTTTTCCATCGATAAGTCTGGCAAGCGAGTATCACTTGAAACAAAAAAACAAGATCGGCCCGACTGGGATATAGACTACGCGCTTTCAGAACAACTTGATAACGAAGCCAAATCGTTGGGCTACACCGAAATAACCCCTGTCTATGAAGGGCGCCGATTTGCTGAAGAGAATAGTCAAGTCTGGTATTTGACCGATTCAAATGGGAAAAAAATATCCGAAACACCCTTTGAAGAAGTACTTGGGGTAGATTCCGGACCCTTGCAGTGGGAGGAAATATGGGCAGGTGGACTGGCATTTGTGGAGACAAAAGATGGATTTGGAGCCATTGACCGGGACGGAAACTTCAAAGTCCCTGTTCGCCAGTTCAAGTTTGGGGTAGCCTATGTTGTGCGTTATGGCGACTACCTCCTGCTCGCTGAAGACATTAGCGTTGAGCATGAGTTTTACAGTTATCAATATGGCTTTTGGAATTGGAAAACCAACTTTCTGCTTGAGCCCAAGTTTTATCGGATTCGTGAGGCCGACCTGCTGCACGGCGGATTGATTGGTGCGCTGGAAGGGAAACATTGGTGCTACATTACCCCACAAGGCGAATACATTTGGAAAGAAAAAAAGATAGCCCAAAAAGCCCTCCCCGCGCTCAATATCGATTTCATGCTTCGGGGCAATTTTTACGCGGCCTCCCCCTATTCAGAAAAGTACAATGGTTTCGGTGGATGGGGAAAATCAGACAATTATGCCCATAAAATTACAAAAGCCCAACCTCCCTTTGAATCCAATAAAATGCAATTGAAGGCAAAACCTCAAGAAGTAAAAATCGCCTACGGGAAAAGTCGCGGCTTTGCACTTTATCTGGCCAACACTACCCCCGACACTATTGTCCTGAGTGCCTCGGATAGTCGGCTCAATATAATCATCCAGGCACAAGACAGCCTTGGCAATTGGCGTGACATTATGTACCTGCCTTCCAGCCATTGTGGTAATAGTTACCACATGGTTTATCTGGCTCCGGGGGAATATTGGAATTTTACGGCACCCGTTATGGAAGGTGAAACCCGCACTAAAATGCGTGTTTTGCTCAAAGCTCCACAAGGCAGCAACGCCGATATCATCAGCAACGAATTTGAGGGCGGGGTCAATCCAGCCCAATTCTGGCGCCAAGATGGGTACACACCCGCTTCGATCGGGGACCGTTTTAATGATTGAAATTGTTTGGTTGAACCATCAAATGTTCGAAAATGCATTTAACAAAGGGGTGATATAAATCAGTTAGGACATTGGGATTGGATTTTTACATTTGCGTCACTAGCCAAACTGACCGTGTACCATTGAAGCATCCTAACCATGACAAAACGTAAGTACCACCCTTTGCTATCCTGGGGATGGCCTTTCCTCCTTTTGCTTTTTTTCAACCACGCAATCGGCGCCCCCATTCCCCATTTTGATAAAACCATTACCGGACAGGTACTGTCTGCAGATGGCGAATCTCTCACTGGGGTAAGCGTCATCGAAGCAGGCGCCACCAATGCGACTAGGACGGACCTAGATGGCCGATACTCCCTGAACGTGAGCAATAGCGCCACCGCACTCGAGTTTTCCCTGATTGGCTTTGAAAAACTACGCGTTGAAATCGGGACGCGCAATGTAATCGATGTAGTTCTGCAGTCAAGCCTGAACAATCTCTCGGAAGTGGTAGTGGTTGGTTACGGGGTGGAGCAAAAAGCCCTACTAACGGGAGCAGTAGGCAATGTCAACTCTGATAACCTGAAAAACATCCCGGTCGGAAGCGTGGACGCCATTTTGCAGGGCCAAGCTGCCGGGGTACAAATCGTACAGAACTCAGGTACGCCTGGCGCAGCCAACTCGGTCCGCATCCGAGGGGTAAGCTCCATCGGTGGCTCCAGTCAGCCCTTGTACGTCATCGACGGCATACCGGTTACTACGGGCGATTTTGCCCAAATTGGGTATGAGGGACAAGGCATCAATGCCTTGTCGGACCTAAGTCCCAACGACATCGAAACCGTTACCATCTTAAAAGATGCCGCCGCTGCCGCGATTTACGGTGCCCGTGCCTCCAACGGGGTAGTTCTGATCACCACCAAACGGGGCAAAAACCAAAAAGCCGTCCTGAATTTCAATGCCTATTATGGGGTTCAGGAGACTTGGCGCCAGCTCGACATGCTGGATGCGCGGGAATGGATGCGATACCGGAATGACCTGGCGGGTACCGCAGTTTTTTCGGAAGACCAGATCAACAACCCAAGCACGGACGTCAATTGGCAGGACGTGATTTTCAGGACCGCTCCCATTGCCAATTACGAACTGTCTGCAACCGGTGGCAATGAGAAAACCCGCGTATTCCTGAGCGGCAATTTTTTCCAGCAGGAAGGCATCGTGATTGGGTCTGATTACCGCAGGCTGAATGGCCGAGTAAACGTGGACCATCGGATGAGCGACAAACTGAACGTGGGCGCCAGCATAGGCTTGTCGTACGCCAAAACCAACCGCATCGAGGGCGATCAAACCCTCCATGGCCCACTGCCGAACGGCATTTCCACACCAGCCATTTTCCCAGTGTACAACGAGGACGGTTCCTACAATCAGGAAGGCCCCTATTCCAACGCCGTGTCGATTGCCAATGAGGCCATCAACGAGAATTTTTCCTATCGCTCTGTTGCCAATGTGTACGCGGATTACAAAATCTTGCCTGGCCTGACTTTTTCCACCAAATGGGGGGTAGATTTCCTCAATTTCCGTGAACACGCCTACGAATCTATCAAAACCGTCCAAGGTGCAAAATTCAACGGTCTGGGCTTTGAAACCTATACCAATGTGCTCAACCTGGTGTCGAACAACACCCTGCGTTACCTTCTGGATTTTGGCAAAAACAAGCTGGAGTTCCTCGGTGGCTATAGTTTTGAAAAGTACCAAAACCGCAGTTCGTTTATCCGTGCCCAGGATTTTGCCGACCCAAGCCTGCAATACATCAACTCGGCCGCTACAATTGTTTCGGCCAGTTCGAGTGGTTCTGAGAATGGACTGCGCTCCTTTTTGGGGCGGGTGAACTATAATTTTGACAACAAATACCTGCTCACGTTTTCGGGCCGACTGGACGGTTCCTCCCGTTTTGGGGAAAACAACCGCAATGGTTTTTTCCCAGCAGTATCCGCGGGTTGGCGAATTTCCCAAGAGAATTTCCTGAAATCCAAGGCCATTTCCGAACTGAAAATACGAGCCAGTTTTGGCCTCACTGGCAACGACGACATTCCCCCGTTCCTGTACTCCGAGTTGTATGGAATCACGGCTTACGGCGACCAACCTGGCATTTACCCAAGCAACATACCCAATCCTGACCTCAAGTGGGAGTCGACCACCCAATTGGATTTGGGTTTTGACCTCGGCCTTTGGGACAACCGGGTGCTGCTTACCGCCGATGTGTACAGCAAACGAACCAAGGACCTGCTGCTGAGCCGTCCGTTACCACCCAGCTCCGGGTTCAGCGTGATTACCGAAAACATCGGCGAAGTGGAAAACAAGGGCATAGAACTTTCACTTACCACCGAAAACCTGTCCAATCGAAAGCTCAGTTGGACTACCCGGCTCAATTTCTCCGCCAACCGTAACAAAGTATTGAAATTGTACAAAGGCCAACCCATCGACGACCTCGGGCGTGGCAGCAACCGCATCGAAGAAGGCCAACCCATCGGGATTTTTTACAGCTACGAATCCTTGGGCGTCGACCCTTCTACCGGGGATATTGTGTACAAAGACAACAACTACGATGGCGAACTGACTACGGCCGACCGCACCAAAGTCGGCAACCCACACCCGGATTTTATCGGCGGCATCACCAATCAGTTTACTTATAAACATTTCGACCTGAGTATCTTT
>JALHPW010000025.1:6810-17251 GCA_022842255.1 Saprospiraceae bacterium
TGTTCAACGGATCCCGGCTTTTCCTCGAATCCTTGCAGGGCGGCGACAACCAACTGGCAGCCGTTACCCGGCGTTGGACAAAACCGGGCGATATCACCGACATCCCGGATGCCACCAGCGATCCTGTGCGCGCAGCCTCTAATAAACGGGTATCCTCCCGCTTTATCGAAGATGGTTCTTACCTGCGTTTGAAAAACCTGACGCTGGGTTATTCCATTCCAAACACCGGAAAAAGGATTTCCAGCTGCCGTTTGTACGCAAGTGCTCAAAACCTGCTCACCTTCACGCGTTACACTGGACTGGACCCGGAGGTGAACTACCGTGGCAATGACAATGCCGTGATTGGCACCGATTTTTTCACCTTTCCCCAGGTACGCAGTTACACCTTTGGATTCAACCTAACATTTTGACAATGAAAAGGATAGCCTTGATTTTTAGCCTAGCATGGATGGCCTCCGCCTGCAATGTATTGGATGTGGAACCCCAAAGCGCTATACCTGCCAGCGAAGCATTCAAAGACAAAAGCGGTATCGAACGTGGCATCTTGGGAGCCTACTCCGGCCTGCAAAGCCTGAGTTATTATGGTCGAACCTATCTGATTTTTTCTGACCTGGCGGGCGACAACCTGGTGCATCCGCCCAATGCAACGTCCACCAGCTACAGTGAGGTGGACAACAATGCCATCCTCCCAGAAAACGAATCGGTGGACGGTATGTGGAGCTCTATCTATGACGGCATCAATGTTGCGAACAATGTCATCGCCCAGGTGCCCAATATTCCAGATATGAGCCAGGCTGAAAAAGACAAGGCCCTGGGGGAGTTGTACTTCATCCGCGCCCTCAATCATTTCAACCTGCTCAATTATTTTGGCGCCATTCCAATCCGATCCACCCCTACCATCGGGGTAGAAAACATCAACGTTCCACGCGACCCGGTGAGTGAAGTGTACGGACAAATTGTGCGCGACCTGGAGTTTGCCGCCCTACATCTTCCCGTTTCCAGTAGCATTAAAATCAGGGCAACCAAACACGCTGCCTTGGCATTGTTGGCCCGTGTCGCCTTGTACCAAAAAGACTACCCCAAAGCCATTGAGTACACGTCTTCCCTCATCGATGGCGGGGAATACGAGCTTATGGCAGCGTATGGCAGTATTTTTTCTGATGAATTGACCGCCGAATCCATTTTTGAAGTTGATTTTACGGCTTTGGACCGCAACAGGATTGCGGAATACAATTTTCCGCTTACCCTGAATGGTCGGCGGGAAGTAGCACCTGCCGATGCATTGATTGGCCTATATACCCCGTCCGACGAGCGTCTTGCTGCCACCATTGCCTATGCGGGCACCCTACCCTATGTAATCAAGTATGATGACCTCAGTACTGGTAGCGACAATGTAATCGTACTCCGCTTGGCAGAGATGTACCTCATTCGGGCAGAGGCCCTGGCGCGCAGCAATGGCTCTATTCAGGCCATTAAGGATGATATAAACGTAATCCGCAACCGCGCTGGTTTGCCCAATACCTTGGCCAATTCCTATGCGGATTTGTTGACGGTTATTGAAACTGAGCGCAGGCTTGAATTGGCTTTTGAGGGGCATCGCTGGTTTGATTTGGTACGGACCGACCGCGCATTGGAAGTACTTCCAACCGTAACCAACCCCAATCAAACCCTTTTCCCAATTCCATTGAGCGAATTGCTATCCAACAACAACCCAGGCATGACCCAGAATCCTGGATATTGAAACGATATCCCAATATCCCATTTCTTCCAATACCTAATACCTAAACCATCTAAACAGCATACCTATGCAAGTAAAACATTTCCTTTTCCTCTGTTTCCTTGCTACCGGCATTTTGTTCAATGCCTGTAAAAAAGAAGACGACCCCATCCAGCCCACCGCCGCTTTTAATTCAAGCAAAACAACGGTGGTGGTTGATGAAGAAATTCAATTTACAAACAGTTCCAACAATGCCACCGCCTTCAAATGGAGTTTTGGCGATGGTACAAGCTCAACGGAAGTTTCTCCCAAAAAAGCATACCAGTCTTCCGCAGTTTTCACGGTTAGCCTGACGGCGACCGGTGAAGGAGGCACTACCATCTCGAATGCCACCATCACGGTTTTGCCAGCTTGCGCTTTTACGGTAGAAAATGAAAATGCCCTCTTAAACACCACGCCAGTTCAATTTACCAATGCTTCGAAAGGTGCAAGCTCCTACCTATGGAGCTTTGGAGATGCCGCCAATTCCACTTCCACGCTGGAAAGCCCCAACTTCCAATACAACACTCCCGGCACGTACACGGTTACCCTGAAAGCCATTAGTGCCGTGGGGGAAACCACCGCTTCCAAACAAATTACCGTTGGCGGAGCCCCGATTGTCAAGGAGTTGTACTTCATCCAGTATGGAAGTGGCTTAATCAATAAAATGCCCGTAGATGGTTCTGGGACCGTTTCTACGGTGTTGGATATCAATGGGAAAGCGGGCCCTGGCATTGACTATGACCCGAATACAGGCAAGATTTATTTCAGCGATTTTGAAGTAACCGGTTCGGGCAATATCTGGCGTTGCAACTTGGATGGCTCCAATCTGGAAGCCATTGTCAGCAACCTTACCGATCCCTATGGCATTGCGTTGGACCTCACCGCTGGAAAGGTGTATTGGGTGGACGACCTTGGCAATGTATCTCGCGCAAACCTGGATGGTTCTTCCCAGGAAATTGGCTTGGTCAACATTCCAAGCGGGCAAATGCGGGCCATCAGCCTCGACCCTGCCAACAACAAAATGTATTTCTACGAGGTGAACCTGGAAAACCTGTATGTAGCCAATATGGACGGCAGCAATCCAAACATCCTCTTCTCAGGTGTATACGGGTATGCTATCCTGGCAGATGCTGTAAATGGAAAAATTTACTTCGACGATCAAAATAGCGGCACCCTAGTCATCGCCAATCTCGATGGTTCCAACAAACAAACCTTCGATAATGATGGTACGCGGATTTATGGCATGGCCATCGACCGCACGGAGAACAAACTGTACTGGTCTGGCCGCGACTCCGGCAATCTCACGAGAGCCAACCTGGACGGTTCGAATCCTGAAATCCTCAAGAGTGGTCTCGCTAGCCCTAGGGGCCTGTTCTTTAAGCAATAATTTGAAAGGGTTGATGGGGTTTATAAGGTTGATAAGGTTGATAAGGTTGATAAGGTTGATAATAAACCCCATCAACCCTATAAACCCTTTCAACCCCATCAACCCTTTCAACCTAATAAACCCTATAATCCCCCATCAACCATATCCACCCTGTGTATGAAAAACATATCTCCGATTTTGTGGCTAGGCATCCTGATTACCCTAATACATGGATGTAAAAAAGACGATTTCCCGGTGCCCCCTGCCAGTACGGTACCTAATTTTACTTACACCATCGACAATGATGGCACCGCTCCCGCAACGGTGACTTTTACCAATACCTCCATCGTGCCCTCAACGGTTGGCACCGTAAAATACTACTGGAATTTTGGTGACAACGCGTCCTCTGAAGAAGCCAACCCCAGCCATTATTATCAGGCTGGAGGCGCGTATCAAGTTCGCTTGGTGGCCGTCACCTCGGTATCCTTAGAGATCAAGGAGGTCGTAAAAACCATCGTAATCAAGGACCCAAATGCCTCTGGCACCCCGGTTTATTTTACCGATGGAAGCCTCGTATTCAATGGTTTGCTCAATAGCCAGTCGCCCATCATGAGCCAATTGCCTGTTGCAGGCTTATTGGATTCATACGGGACCACCTTTGACACGGTTCATAATCACTTGTATATCAGTGATTATGAAGCTGGGAAAATCTACCGCTGCAACCCAGATGGTTCCAATCAGATTGAGTTCAGAACGGGGTTGGATGCCCCCAATGCCATGAGCATTGACTATCAATTGGGACATATCTATTGGGATACAGGCAATGGAATCCAACGTGGCGACATCAATAGCACCGATGTGAACCAAAAGGAGGATTTTGTAACCGGACAAGCCAATGACCCCGATGGGGTATCTATCGATGCGGTAAACCGGGTGTTGTATTGGGTAAACTATAATGGCGGGGTATGGAAGAAAAACCTCGACGGCTCGGGCGAAACCGAGTTGATTGCCGGCGTGGAAGGTGGCAGTATTTTGGTGGTAGGAAACCGGATTTTCTTTGACCAATACATCGCTGCCGGGGATATCCAACTCAAATCAGCCAACCTGGATGGTTCTGGCGTGGCTGTACTTGCTACGGGAATCACCCGAGTGGTATATGCACTGGCCTATGACCAGACGAGCAATAAAATCTATTGGGGCGACCGCAACAAAGGCACCATCATGCGTGCCAATTTGGACGGCTCAGGTGCAGAACCCTGGTTTGTGGATGCCAACACCAGTCCTCGGGGTTTGTCATTTGGAAAAAGGTTTTAAACCAGGATAAAAGGAAGCGATTCTTGAAGTTGATAAGGTTGATATAGGTTTGTTTTCCACCCTAAAAGTGGATAATTGCGGCATATTGAGCGCATAAAATAAACCCTCATCATCCTTATCAACTTTTTAGTAGTGCTTCTTTAGTACCATTGAAGTAACTGCCTCTCGATTGGAAAATCCAATCTGGTTCGAATCATCGGGGCTACTTATCAGTGTAGCCAGCCCCATGCTAACGATTGGCGTTGATTGCAACCCCTAATTCTTCAAAAAGTTAGTTTCTAGGAATTCAATAATGAGGTCAAAATGTTTTAGTGGTTCAGCGTGCCCACCTTCAATTGCTTTATGTTCGTAATGATACTTAAAATTATTATTTTTCAATCTAGTTATCATTGTTTCTGCCATTGGTGTCGAAGGACAAATTTCATCTTTGGTTGCCGATAAGAAAAGAATATCTCCTTTGATGCGCTCTACTTTAATTATTGCGTTTTCAACCGCAATTGTATCTTTAAGCATCGCTTCAAAAGCTCCCCTTAAATCTCGTTTCATCAAAAATGGTACTGCTTCTTCATTGACGGGCACAAATGGAAGCTCTTTGTTTTGGTATGTCCAACAAGATGTTGAGAAATGATTAGTATGGCCTGGAAATACTGCATTACTACCTACAATACTTACAATACAACTAATGTCTTTGTAATAGCTTCCTAAAAGGAGGGCTAAATCGGCCCCTCTTGACCCACCAATTATGGCGATTTTCTTTTTGTTTACTTTTCTGTTTTTTGTAGCTATTTTGATGGCATTGTAAACATCTTTAATTGCGATTTTATTCAAAGTGTCGGGTGTGCCTTTTGCTCCGAAATAGCCAATCGCTAAAAATGAATAGCCTTTTTCAATGAATTGGTCTCTTGTTTTTTTCCAGTAGTTACTGCTCCAGGCATTGCCACCTTCTGAGCCTCCAAGACCAACGATAAGCGCTTGATTTTTGCCTTTCCCTAAGTACAAAACACTTTCAACGTTTGGTGTCTGCAAAGTTATTTGAGCAAAACCGTTAGTGGAAAGAACAAGTAACAATAAGAGAAAAGAGTGTTTGCAGAAATTTACCATGTTTTATTGATGTTTAAATTCAGGCACAAAAGTCTGGGCAAACTTTTTCACAACTTTTGACCTACATCAAAAAATCATTTTTCGGCTCTTATTCTACTTAATGTTTCTTGTGCAATGCCCAGGTAGGACGAAACCATACCCAAGGGAATACGATGATAAATTTCGTGATAGGTTTCGCAAAAATGTTGATATTTCTCCTTTGCAGTTGTAAACCTCATGGATGTTATTCGGTCCATATAATGCCCAAAAACGGTCCCCATAGAAAGCCTGGCATATCGTTCCATTTCAGGAAAGTGATCAAATAGAAATCCAAGATCCTGAAGATTCAAACAAAGACATTCTGACTGCTCCAGGGCGTCTAGATAATAAATGTCTAATTGTTGTTGTATAAAGCTTCTCGGTGAATTAACCCATTCATTTTCTGCACTAAAATATTCGGTAATCTCTTTTCCATCCTTGATAAAATAAGTGCGTATTAAGCCCTTTTGAATAAAGTAACTTTTTTTACAAATGGTGTCAGCGTTGTGAATGAGTTCACCCTTTTTAAAAGATTTAAGCACAATTCGGTTAGCTAGCTCTTTTCTCAAAAGGCTACTAAGTTTTATGTACTTTTCAAAGTGCTGAAATATTTCGTCTGTCTTTTCGATGTTTGTCACATTATTGGACTTGTTGCTCTATATGCTTGCCGTAAACCTATTTATAGGTATGAAATTGCATCGGAAATGGCGTTACATCACCATTATTTCCGTTTTGCCATAAAGAAAATCCTGCGGTGCAAAGTATGCGACCAAGCAGTTGACGGCCTTGGCGTAATCTATTTTTTGGGGCCTCCGAACAAATGTCAGAGCGAGTATCCCCACAAATAGTCCCGCCTTAGCGTGTGTCTGAAATACATTGCTGAAAATGCATCTCCAGTAATGTATTTCAGACTCCAACACTGCTATAAGGTGTTGCTTACCCCCGAGATTAAGGCATGAGGCAGCGTTTTTTATCTTCTAAATCCTAGTCCTAACTTTTATCCGCATTAAATCCAATCACCAATAACCACTAATGACCCAATGACGATTAATGACCCAATGACAACAACGACCCAACTATCCCAAAAACTCACTCCTCGCCCAAAAACGGATACCGATAATCCGTAGGTGGCACCATATTCTCTTTCATGGTGCGCGGCGAAAGCCAGCGGTACAGGTTGATCATCGAGCCGGCCTTGTCGTTGGTGCCGGAAGCCCGCCCCCCACCAAAAGGCTGTTGGCCTACCACAGCGCCCGTAGGTTTATCGTTGATGTAATAGTTGCCCGCAGCGTGGCGGAGTTTGTCGTTGGCCAGCGCAAGCGCAGCACGGTCGTTGGCAAAAATAGCCCCCGTAAGCGCGTAAGGCGACGTTGAATTGAGGATATCTAGGGTTTGGGAATAGTCCTTATCCTCATATACATACACCGTCAACACTGGCCCAAAGATTTCCTCGCACATGGTGACGTACATCGGGTCGGAAACCTCCAGCACGGTTGGTTCGATGAAATACCCCTTTGATTTGTCAAAATTGCCACCCGCAATCACCTTTACCTTATCTGATTTCTTTGCCTCAACAATGTAGCTGGAGATTTTGTCAAACGCCTTTTCATCGATTACCGCATTGACAAAATTGCGGAAGTCTTCGGTGCTGCCCATTTGCATGGTTTTCAAATCGGCCAACAAATGTTCACGCACCTCGGCCCAAAGGCTTTTGGGGACATACGCCCGCGACGCCGCAGAGCATTTTTGCCCCTGGTATTCAAAGGCGCCTCTACCCAGTGCAACGGCCACCGCTTTGGGGTCGGCAGAGTTATGCACCATCACAAAATCTTTACCACCCGTTTCGCCCACGATGCGCGGATAGGAATGGTAATTGGAGATATTCTCCCCGATGGTTTTCCAAATTTGTTGGAATACACCCGTACTGCCCGTAAAGTGGATACCAGCAAAGCTTGGGTGCTTCAAAACTACATCGCCCATTACAGGACCACTCACATATACCAGGTTGATGACTCCTGCTGGCAACCCTGCTTCTTCCAAAATTTCCATGATGATGGAAGCGGAGTAAATCTGGGATTCCGCTGGTTTCCAAACCGCCACGTTGCCCAACATAGCTGGTGCGGTGGGCAAATTGCCCGCAATAGCCGTGAAATTGAACGGCGTAAGCGCAAACACAAAACCTTCAAGCGGCCTCCAATCCGTACGGTTCCATACGTTCCTAGTACTTATTGGCTGCTGTTTGTAGATTTCTTGCATGAAATACACATTATAGCGCCAAAAATCGGCCAGTTCGCAGATACAGTCAATTTCGGCCTGATAGGCGTTTTTGCTTTGGCAGAGCATGGTGGCCGCACTCATTTTGGCGCGGTACGGTCCCGTGAGCAAATCTGCCGCACGAAGGAAAATCGCCGCGCGCTCCTGCCAGGGCATGGCTTCCCAGGCTGGTTTGGCCGCCAGAGCTGCCTCGATGGCCGCGGTTACGTGCCCTGCATTGCCCTTGGAATATTGTCCCAAAACATGGGCGCGTTCATGCGGCGGGTGCATGGTTTTCTTTTCTTCCGAAAATACATGTTTCCCACCAATGTACATCGGTATGTCCTTTTGGCTGGCTTTTGCTTCAGCGAGGGCTTTCTTAAGGGCGAGTTTTTCAGGGGAGCCTGGAGCGTAATTCCAAATGGGCTCGTTGACAGGCTGCGGGACGGTAAATATTGCGTCGGTCATGTGTGGTGGTGATTTGTTTAGGTGGGTATTTGGTTATTTGAGTGGCTTCGCTCACTGTTTTGGGTGGGCAATTGAAGAAAAAGTGTGCAAAGGTAAATTATGGCGCACGGCTGGAGGCGGATTTTTCACGCCTTATCCGAAAGATTTCATATCCAAAAATAAAAGCGGCGCTTATGCCAGAATTAGTCACTAAGCACTTTTGTTTAACTTTTAAAATAAAATGGTTCAAAAAAATTAAACAATATCAGCGGCCTGGGGTTTTGATTTCCTTTTCTAACAAATCATCACCCTCACTAAATTTTCAACACTAAACTATGAAGAAGTTATTTTTCGGAATGTTCCTCGCACTGAGCGCCAGCTTGATATTCACTGCATGCGGCGAAGACAAAGACGATTCTCCAAAGAACATCGTTGCAACCGCCCAATCCAATAGCGACCTTTCCTCGCTCGTGGCTGCCCTGAGCCGTGCAGGCCTGGTGGACGCGCTCAACGCAGACGGACCGTTCACAGTTTTTGCCCCAACCAATGCCGCGTTTAGCACCTTCCTTTCGGCCAATGGTTTTGCTACCTTGGAAGATGTTCCAGTCGCTGTGTTGCAACAGGTATTGCTCAACCACGTTGTAAGCGGCGAAATCCGCGCAGCTGGAGTCCCAACAGAAGGCTATGTGAAAACGCTCGCTACTTTTGGCACCAGCACCAGCAACCTGAGCATCCTGGCCCAGAACAACGCCAGCGGTGTAAGCATCAACAAAGACGTAAAAGTGGTAACCGCTGATGTGCTCTGCTCCAATGGCGTGGTACACGTGGTAGACAAAGTAATTGCATTGCCGACCGTGGTAAACCATGCCCTCAACAATGCCAATTTCTCCATCTTGGTGGCTGCGTTGACGCGTCCAAGCCTGGGTGTTGACTACGTTAGCATCCTTTCTGGCGCAGGTCCATTCACGGTGTTTGCCCCAACCAATGCGGCATTTGCAGCCCTGTTGACCGAACTGGGTCTCACTAGCCTCGACCAGGTAAGCGATGCCACCCTGAACGCCGTGCTTCAGTACCACGTGGTAAATGGTGCCAATGTATTGGCCTCACAACTGACCAATGGACAAGAGGTGACCACTTTTGGAACGGGCAAATTCACCATCAACCTCACCGGCGGCGCTAAAATCGTAGATGCGCAAAACCGCACCACCAACATCATCATTACGGATGTCCAGGGCACTAATGGTGTAGTACACGCCATTGACAAAGTACTGCTCCCGTAAGGTCTTGGGAATCAATCCCCTAAACACAAAAATACTTATACCAAGAGCCGCCCGCAGCAATGCGTGGCGGCTCTTGGTGTTTTTGGGTCGATTGAGATTTGACAACTTTTAAAAAGTTGTCAAATCTTTCTTGTAACCCAGGCGGACTTATTATAACTTTGAATATTACCAACCTAATCATTACGCGACTTCATGGCCAAAACATCACACTATTATGTAAAATTTGAACCCGAGTGTCACTATCATGTGTACAATCGAGCAATTGACAAAAAAACTTTGTTCGCCTCTGAAGGCAACTACAAGTTTTTCCTAAAACAGTATGACAAGTATCTGTCCCCCGTTGCAACGACCCTTTCTTATGCATTGTTGGGCAATCATTTCCACTTTGGTGTCCGCATCCATGCGCAAGAAGATTTGACAACTTTTTTAAAGTTGTCAAATCTCAACCAGGATCGTTATGCAACGCCTCATGCCTTAGTGGCTCACCAATTCCAGTTATTATTTCAGTCTTATGCCATGGCATTCAACAAACAACAAGGGCGGACAGGGACCCTTTTCCAAACCCCTTTCAAACGATGTGCCGTTGATCAAGATGATTTGACCCGCCTTATCCTTTACCACCACCTAAACCCTCGGCGACACAAAATGGTCAAGGATTTTAACAAATATGCTTGGACGTCTTATCCCCGGTACTTGGCCGAACATGCCAGCAAGTTGCCACGGCTAGAAGTATTTGATTTGTTCGGAGGCAAGGAGCAGTTTGTAATGTGGCATGAATCCGTCCAAAAGGATTTGGACGACGCAGACTGGGCAATTGAAGAATGAAGGAAGGTTTGACAGCGGTGAAGATTTTTCAACTTTTAAAAAGTTTTGAAATCTTCACCGCTGTCAAACCTTAACCAC
>JALHPW010000026.1:0-9530 GCA_022842255.1 Saprospiraceae bacterium
GCGCTCTTATTTTATACGAGCGATTATTACGATGAACAGATACGTAGTGCGGCATTGACTAAAATAAAAGCCAGCAAAACTTTGGAAGATGAATTGATTGAGGTTTTGGAGCATGGTAGTAGCCCTTATCCGGTGTTCGAATTTTTGGAGGAGCACAAAGTAGAGCATCCTGAACGCTTCATTGAGCCCATCGTTAAAAGTTTTGCGAGGATGACTGCCGATATGCACGAAGGGATTGTAAACCCCTACAAAGGTGGGGCCTTCGATGTAGGAGCCTTGCTCCGTGTTTTGGAGGGACAATTCAAGGACAGCATAGCGATATTTAAGCCGCATGTTTTAAAATTGCAAGAAGTGATGGACACGCCTCCTGCAAAAAGTCGCGCTTATGATGATGTAGAGCAATGCAACGCAGCACTCACTAAGTACCGGGAGGAAGTGAAAGATTGGTTAGCTAGGCACTGAAAAATTTAAGTGGAAAGTAAGCGCTCTGAGTCGGCGTCTGTCCCGGCCCCAACGCACAGTGGCACGTCAGCAAATCAATTCCTCGTTTAAATAAAAAAATGAAATAAAATGAAGAAAAATGCCATCACAGCTATTAATTCATTGCAATATTTTCTGATTGATATGAAATCAGTCATTCTTCTGCTTGCCATTTTTGTTTTAATTTCAAGTTGCTACCAGAATAATCCTGTGATGGTCACACTTGATTTTGAAAAGGAAAAATCTGCAATTCAAGCCGTCATTGCTAAAGAAACAGAGTCTTATTACAAACAAGATTTCGAAGCGTGGAAAAGTACCTATTTGCAATCGGATGCTTTCCGCAAATTTGGCTATTGGGAAGGATACCCAGAAAAAGTGGCGTCTAATATCGGCTTTGAATCATTGGCAGCAGAAAAGAAAAAACAATTTGAAGCCAATGAAACACTTTGGCAAGGTTCAACCGAGGAGCGCATAAATGAGAACTTTCGTATTTCGAACGATATGGCTTGGTACACATTTGAACAAAATTCCTATGAAAAGGACACTCGGAAATTCCTTGGAAAATCATTGGAAACCAGAATTCTTGAAAAAGTGAATGGCGAATGGAAGATTGCTTATCTGGGGTTTCATTATTATCCCATGCCTGAAGAGAAAAAGTGATAGGATTGTTATAAAAGCATTTTTGAATAGATTGCAATAATGCTCCCTTACTGGGCTTTCATCCCAAGGCTAGGGCAGACGCATGAGATTTTAGAGGTTTGAAGGATAGATTGCTGAATTTTATGGATTGACGATTAATAGATTACATGATTGTTGATTTTTGAAGGAGGAGATTGACGATTGACGAATGTCTGATTGTTGATTTTTGATGTTCTTAAATCACTCGAAATCAATTTTTTAATTAGAAGCATCTAATTTTTGCTAGACTTCTAGGCGGGTAAAATGGGGTATCTGACTACTTCAAAAATCATCAATCATTCATTCATCCAGTCGTCAATCTCCTCCTTCAACAATCAACAATCATGTAATCGTCATTCGTCAATCAAAAAAAGCTGCTGTGGTTAGCATTTAAACCCCCAATGATCATGCATCTGCCCTGCCCCCGCGTTTTTTTTGGACCCAGCGCCCCTCCGTCAGGCTCCCAAGCAAAGGTGCCAATCAACTGGGTGCCCCTCCAAAGCACCCATTTTGATTTCTCGCTCTCACGCCCTAATTTTGTAAGGCCATCATTATAAAGAAATCATGAATTTCGAAAATAGATTAGAAGCTCACATAGTTTCATTACAACAGCGACCTGATTTTAACGAGGACATGGCTTTAAGGCATGTTGTTGAATTATTAAAACAGATTAAATCCCAAGACGACCTACAGCGACAAAAGGATCTTATTGTCCGTATTGCAATAGACAGTATTCAAAGTTCGGACACAATGAATTTAATTGCAGCGTTTCTAACTTCAAATACAAAGTAATTATGGTTTGACACTCCTTCAAAAACCAGCAATCATGTAATCGTCATTCGTCAATCAAAAAAAGCTGCTGTGGTTAGCATTTAAACCCCAATGCTCATGCGTCTGCCCAACACCACTCCCCCGTAAAAACACCCGTTTTTTTTATCAGGTATTTATACGCTGTTTTAACGGCATCTTCCGAGGGTATCTTTGTATTCTCTATTCACCTAATACTACAATCTTCACTATGCGCTACCTCCTACTCCTGGGTATCCTGGGGCTGGTCATGTTTGCCTGCAATCAAGCAGCCACCACCTCTGAGGTCAACACCCCCATCCAATTTTCCCCCAACATTCCGGTCGATGTAGATCCCGCGCTGCAACAAAAACTGAAAGCCAGCGGCGACATTTACCACCTAAATCAGGCCTTCAACGAGTTCGGCTGGCAAGCCTTTGTGGCTATCTTTTGGCCACGGGACGAGCAAGGCAAGCCCATGCCTACCTTCAACGACCCCGGACAGGCCACCTGGCTTGGCTGGAAGGAAGTGTTTCAAGTCTATCGCGCCGACGGCAGTGCGCCCACGCCCTGGGGCAGCGAAAGGACCGGCCAAGGCACCGGCCTTTCCGACACCTCTTTTATCCGCGAAAAAAACGTGCGCGTCTTTCTTTCCAACCGGACCCCAACGGGCCGAAACGTTGCCAATGAAGACGAACAGGCCTTTGCCGGAAAACTGTTCGACCAAAACGGCAACCTGGTCTATTACGAGGTGCTAATGAACCAGGCGGAGTTCGATTACGTGGTACAGAACCAATTGTACAACATCAACGGCCAACTCGCCTTCAGCAAAAACGGGGCAATCGCTAATTTCCCCAAAGGCGATTACGCCGCCCAACAAGTCGGCGCCGTGGAGATCAAATTCGCCTGGAAAATCTTGACCGATACAGACCTCAAGGAGCGTTATTACCATACCTCTGGCTGGGTGCAGGACGAAACGACCCAAAAATTTGTCAAAAAAGACCTGGGTATGATCGGCTTCCACATCAGCCAAAAAACGCCCACTGGTTCCCAATGGGTATGGTCCACCTTTGAGCACATCGACAACCTCGACCAACACCTTATCACCGGAAAAGACGGCAAGGAGACCCTCCTCCATCCCACTTTGACCGATCCCGACTGCGAAATCTGCCCGGTCAATGTGGATGCCAGCGGTGGCGGCAATAGCAGTGTGTATAGCCAAACCCCTCATGGCAATGTCTGGACGGTGACCAATGGTGGCTCCAGCACCCAATACTACGCCAGCAGCCCTACGCTAAAAACCCAAGCCAAACGTATGGTGGACATTCCACTGCGGGTAAGGCAGGTGAACGAACGGATGCAGGCCTATTTCAAATCCCAGAACAGTGTTTGGCAATACTATCAGATCATTGATACGCAGTATCCGCTCGACCAAAACGTGGCGCCAGCCCCGAATGGCCCGAACAATTATCAGGTGCCAGAATCGGTGGTAAACAAGCCCGGCGGCCGCCCCAACATTGCCTTGCTCACCAATATCAGCATGGAAACCTTTTTCCAAAAAGGCAATGAAACCGCTGATAACTTGATCGAAAACGCCAATTACACCAGTCCCATCAACATTTTCGGAACAGAAAGCTGCATGGGTTGCCACTCCAGCGCGGGCATCGCGGTCAGCTACGACCCGACCCAAAAAACGGTCACCTATGGCACCCAACTTTCTGGCGATTTCAGTTGGCTCTTGCAAACCAAGGCCCAATGGGACGCGAAACTGCCCAAACCCGGGTCGAACTAACCTGTATCTGAAACTCAACCTTATTTCTTATGCCTTCCAAGCAAAAAAGCATCTCCGTAGCAGATTACCTGCTCACGCGGCTCCTACAGCTCAAGGTCACTGAGGTGTTCCAGATACCCGGCGACTATGTCAAGCACTTTACCCAGGCCCTTGAGGATTTTAATGGGATCGAAACCATCGGCGCCATCAACGAATTGGATGCCGCGTACGCCGCCGACGCCTATGCGCGCACTCGGGGGCTGGGCGCGGTGTCGCTCCAATACGGGGTGAGTACCTACTCGGCACTCAATGCCATCGCCGGTGCGTACGTCGAGCGGGCGCCGGTGGTGGTCATCAGCGCCACGCCCGGCGCGGATGCGCGGAACCTGACCGATATGTACGGCATGTTGTTCCACCACTCCACGGGCAACCTCGCTGCCGACGAGGAGATTTACCGCCATGTAACCGTGGGCGCCATCACCCTCAGCAGTTCCGAGGGCGCACCCGAACAAATTGATGCGCTGTTGGTAGAAGCCCTCACCCACCAACGGCCGGTCTATATTGCCTGCTACAAGGAGGTTTGGGCCGAACCTTGTGCGCCACCTTCCTCCACGCCGCTTAAACCAAGGCCGTTCAAGACCGAACCGCGGCTGCTCGAAAATGCCGTAACACAGGCCTGGAGCATGATTTCCGCCGCCAAAAACCCGCTCATTCTCGCCGGGGTGGAGGTGTTGCGCCACGGCTTGTCGCCCTTGCTGGAGCAGGTCATTTCAGCCAGCGGTATGCTGTACACCACCACCAGCCTGGGTAAAACGGTATTGGACGAAAAAGGCGACAAGTTCATCGGCACCTACTCCGATGCCGCTTCCGCAGGTCCGGTACTGGACCTGGTCAAAAACTCCGACTGTGTGATTGCCCTGGGCGCCATCATGACCGATGATTATCTGTTGTTGGTCACGAACAAATACGCCGATATGGTGCTCTGTACTACTGATGAAATGCGGGCTGGCTATTTCAAATACGAGGGCATCGGCCTGAAAGACTTTATGGAAGCGTTGTTGGAACAGTTCAAAAAAAACAAGGCTTACCCGGTCAAAACGATTGCGCCCCCATTGCCAAAGTTCCCCGAACCTTGGGTGTCGTCCTCCGACCCGCGCTGGAACAACCAACCTGAAGTAATCACGTTCAACCGCTTTTTCCAGCACCTTGTCAAATTTTGGGACGATAACAAATTGATGAAGGAAAGCGTGCTCACCCT
This sequence comes from Saprospiraceae bacterium, assembly GCA_022842255.1. Classification (GTDB taxonomy): domain Bacteria; phylum Bacteroidota; class Bacteroidia; order Chitinophagales; family Saprospiraceae; genus M3007. The sequence goes on from JALHPW010000026.1 coordinate 4,974, forward strand.
GGGCGTGAGTTCCTCCATGTACGTTGCCACCAATATTAACGGCATGTCGAAGAACAGTTTTATCAGTTCGGCGGCCTGGCAAATCATTGGCTATGAAACAGGAGCAGCAGCCGGTGCTCAATTGGGCAGCAAGAAACGCGCCTGGACGGTGGCTGGCGATGGCGGCTTTATGATGCTCTGCCAATCGCTCTCCACACTTGCCCGCAACAACCTGGACGCCGTCATTTTTGTCATGAGCAACGGGGTGTATGCCATCGAACAAGTGTATGTCAATGTCGATTCCTTCAATGATGGTCCTGATGCCCCGCCGTTCGATGCCTTCGATGTTTTGCCCAAATGGGACTACCTGGCACTGGCCAAGGCGTTCGGAGCCGAGGGTTATCGCGCCGAAACGGTCACCGAATTGACTGCGGTGCTGGGCAAATTGAAAAAACGTTCCAAAAAGCCCATCCTGGTCGAGGTCGTGATTCCGAAAAAAGACCTGCCCCGACAAATGAAAAGGCTTGGAAAAGAGCAGTTCCCCGGGCCTATCGAAACCTATTCATAAACCGTTTCATTTTTAAAAATCATGAGCAATAAAACCTATTCCATTTTCGGGGCCGGCGCGGCTGGCCTATACACGGCCTGGCGCCTCCTCAACGGTCAGTCCAAGGACAAAAAAAACGCCGGCAAGCTCCTTCAAAAAGGGGACGTACTCGAATTGTACGATTGGGGGAAATATGACTTTTCCAAAAAACACAGCGGTTCGCGTGAGCCGGGTGCGCGCATCTGTACCTGGTTTTACAAAAACGACAAAAAAAATGCCTTCGTGGAACTCGGAGGTATGCGGTATTCCTACTGGGACAAAAAGGCAAAGGGGGCCAATAATGGTCTGGCCGCCGGTCACCGGGTGGTTACCGAGGTCATCGAACAACTGGGTCTTGCCAAATTCTCCGTTCCCTTCAACGTGACCAACAACCAGCTATTTTACCTCCGCTCCCGAAACTTTTACCTCAACGACATCAATTCTAACAACCCCGCGCCTTACAATATGGACCATTTCGGGGCCAGCGCAAGTCCCGACCAAGGCTTCAATACGGTGGAAAACCTTGCGGTTACGGCAAACTCCGGTCCGCAAACCCGAAAGGAATGGTGCAAGTTTTACAACGAAGGCAAGATCACTGCAAGGCTGCCCGACACATCGGTTTTTCAGCAAGGCGATCTGCTGAAAGATATTGGCTACTGGAACCTGCTGTACGACCAACTGGGCGAGGAAGGTTACGAATATGCTGCCGACGGCAATGGGTATAGTTCCAATGTGATCAATACGAGTTCGGCCGTTTCGTTCAACATGAACAATGAATTTGCGCCCGGTACCCAATACCGCACCTTGTCTACCGGTTATTCGGGAATGTTCAACGCGCTTTTTGAGCAAATTGAACAATTGTGCAAAGCAAAAGGTGTGGAATTCCGCTATTGTCCAGACACGCGCCTCCATTCCATCCTTTGGAAAAACAACAAAGCAACGTTCACCTACGCCACCCGAGCGCAGCCGAACATCCCCGCGGGCACCCGCGAGGCCGATGCTGCCTGGATGGCCATGCCCCGCGCCGCCATTGATCTGGTGGCCCAGGCCACCCGTTTCCGCAAGCCCGAAAAAGGCGAGGTGGACGTGCTCAACCACGAAAAAGTCAGCCTGTATTTAGAGTCGGCCATTATGCAGCCGTCCTATAAAGTGGGGATGTTCTTCGACCAGCCCTGGTGGTCGCCCGAGTACACCGCCAACCCTGCCCCTTACCCCGCCCAGATTGTAGGCTACACGCTTACACCGGCGGTGCTGGCCGAACTGAAAAAAGAGGGCTTCCCTGCGGCTGCTTTGAAGGCCATGCATGACTTGCTCTTCACCCCATTTGATTCCCTGCAAGACCTGGTAGCGGCCATCGAAAACCTTGACAACGAGCGACTTACCGTGTTGCAAACCAAACAACTCGACAAGGCCGCCCGCAACGACACCATTGGCCCCAGCGTGAGCAGTTCGCCTATCCGCATGGTGGTTTATTTTGGCAACAACGCCGCCGACCAAAAACAAAAACCGGTGTATGGCATCCTGGCCAGCTACGATGATGAAGACAACACCGATTTTTGGAAACAACTGGAGAAAGGGCCTGATGAAGACCTGAAGATACCTAGTTCGGCCAATACCCAGCCCTTGGACGGTCCGCGTAAAGTGCCGGCCCGTATGGTGAAAATGCTTCGAAAAATGCTTGGCGACCTGCATTTTGGCCCCAATAGCAATTATTTGCTCAATGTTCCGGAGCCCCTCGAAGCCGCTTATGTGGACTGGTCGCTGCCGCCTTTCAACGCGGGCTACCACGAGTGGGCGCCCCATTTTGACATCGTGGATGTGCAGCAAAAAATCCGCAAGCCATCCCAGTTGGTCCCGAATACCGATGCCAATATCTTCATCGTCGGCGAGGCCTATTCAAACGATCAGGCCTGGGTAGAAGGCGCGTACTGCACCGCCGAATCGGTGTTGAATGATTTCTTTGGAGTTCAACCGATTATCGACGATAAAGAGTATCCGTTTATTGCTCCGCAGCAATATGCAATTAAGGGTAAGTAGGAAGCAATTTTTTATTTTTGCCCAAGAGGGGTGAGTCGAATTTCCTTCACTCCCCCGGGATGGCAAAGCATGAAAAATGGACATGCAATTATAGCCGCATCGCGGCGAAACGTCTGTAGAAACCAATTCAGGTAAATGAACGGAGGTGCATAGCACCGGAACATAGCCAGGATTGTTTCGGTGCTATGCACCTCCTCCAAGGTGGTTCCTGGCATTCTTCTACAGACGTTTTGCCGCGCTGCGGCTTTTTTACGCAACTGTTTATGCGTTTGCCATTAGGAAAGCTTTGCCGCAACTAAAGCGGTACTATTTAGACGCCAACCCCCAAGCTCAAAAAGAAAAACCAGTCCACAACGCATCAAGACCATTCCAAATATCATCGCCAAAAGGTTTGGGCGAAAGCTCAAAAAACAGCAGGGTTTTATCCTGTTTTGAATCAAATTTTAAATGCACCAAGCAATGCAGGGTGATTGGCCTTTTAGCCATGTAGTCCAGCATGTCAACCTTGCCCCGAAAGGTTTTTGAATCGCCTTTTGTTGTTTTGGCTTTTTTGATTTTTACTGTTACGGGTTGATAGACCAATGTGCTGGTCGGACCCAAATTTGCTGCAATTAGCCCTGTATAATAAGCTTTTAGGTGGTTTTCTATACTGTTGGCATTGATTTTTTGAGTGCCATCCAGGTACCATAAAAAGGCATAGGTCCAATACGCATTGCTTTTAGCATCGCTCCAGCCAGGTGCGAATCGGATGTCCTCCACTCCCCGATAAGGGATTTGTGGGGCAAACCCGATGGGGATTGGGAAGCGTTCTATTCCCCAGCCTTCTGGAGCCTTGAGTGAATAGGGTGGTTGCAATTCTTTGCTTTCAGGTGCGGGACCTTGGGTTTGCCCCAGGGTGGTAAATGCAAGGAAGCAAAGTAGTGTAATGCTTAGGTATTTCATCAATTGTTTATTGCTAATTTTGAACGAGTTTGAGCGTGAAATTTTTCACGGCATCAACCTTATTTAGGTACTCCTCAATGCTTTGAGTGACAAAATGATCGGGCAAAATCCCCACTTCATCCGGTAGCGAGGTGGCGGTGGATTCGTGGGTGTTATTTGCCACGTAATATTCCAGTTTTGTATTGGAAAGACGGCAAATCTTTTGTCCCGCCGAACAGAATTGATTGGACCCAAGTTCTTCGCCTACGATGGTGCCTAGGTTATGCACTTTCACCAAGGACATAAAATGACCAGTGGTAGAATTGCCCAGTCCGTCGATCATAAAATAGCACTTTCCTTTGAATCGGTTTTTAAAGGGCGTTATGACTTCTTCCCCATCTATTTTGGCCGTTTTTCCTTCAAATTGGACGTTGGAATAATAAATAAACGGTTTGTCCATCAAATACCGCAACAAGTGAATGCTGGATTGTTGAGAGCCTCCGCCATTGAAACGCACATCAATAACCAGATTTTTAATGCCTTTTTTATTGATTTCTGTAAAACTGCTGTCTATGAAGTTGATAAAAACCGGGAGGTCGTTCCATGGGTAATAGTTGAAAGAGGCGATGGTCAGCACAGCGGTTTTGCCATCCTCCAATACTTCATAACATAAATTGTCCTTGCAATACTCTATAGAGGTGTCTCTAAACGGGTTTTTAACCATTTCTGCTTTGTTCAGCACAAGGGGTTCTTTCTGACCTTTCACCACGATGTTGTAGTTTTCCGGAAAGCCGAGTGCATAGGCAATCATTGGAGCTGACCACCAGTTGAACACATGCCTTTTGGTGGTCTTGATATAGCCCTGCGAGGGGATGTGCTTGTAGATGTCGGCTACCAGGTCTGAAACAGCTATCCCATTGATACTCAATATTTCATCTTTTATCTTCACCTTACCTTCATTGTTAAACGGGTCTACTACAAACAACTGATTGTTTACCAAACGAGTTTGCAGCGGGAACTTAAGAGCCTGGGGA
>JALHPW010000026.1:9540-10104 GCA_022842255.1 Saprospiraceae bacterium
GGAAGCATGCCATTTTCAGGGTAAAAACCGCCCATGCCCGTATGCGAACAATGCACATTGGCAATGATTTCGTTGCAATGCCACACGAATTCGGCGTAAGTGGTAAGGTCTGTGACCAAGGCTTTTTTCGCTTCAATCGCTTTCCAAAATGCTTCCTTGGAGATGAATTTGAGGGCGTTGGGATGGACCTTTAACAAGGTATTGCCCAATTGGTCCAAATCTGCTTTGTAGGCTTGAGCGGAGAACACCTTTGCAAACTTGTCGGCGGGTTTTTCAAGCGCCTTTTCGGGGAATTTGATGCGCTCAATCTGGTCTTCCGCGTTGAAGTTGTCGGGATTCAGGGCCAAGGACTTTTCATAGTTGGTTAAGGCAAGCTCCATATCCCCGTTTTTCATATAGGCCTCGCCCAGGCTGTCGTATGGGTTGGAATTATGGGGAAATTCGGCCACAATCAGCTTAAAAATCGCGAGTGCATCCGGCAGATTGTTGTTCCACAGGAAGGAGTAGCCGTACATGGTCAGCTCATCTTCGTTCTTGAAATTGTAAGTATCGGGACTTTCCTTT
>JALHPW010000026.1:10114-17070 GCA_022842255.1 Saprospiraceae bacterium
AACTCGCTCTTCGACCGGCAAATGGTCATATTCCTTTAGCTTTTGAACGATTGACAACTGCCCGGCCGGGATTGCGTTTTCTTTCGAATCTTTCTCGGAAGTCTGGGTGGGTTTGTTCAGTCCGCAAGCGAGGAACCCAAGGCAGCCTACCACCAGTAGACAAATTACATTTTTGTTGACCATGCGTTTATTCATTTTGGCGCAAGGTTTCACAAGTATGTTTGGATTGGTTGGGAGGTGGTGTAAATTATTGTAAAGTGCTTGTAAAAGTTGGTGGGGGGCGCTTTTCGCTACAAGTAAAATGCCCGAACCCAAACTAAGCAGTTCGGATTCGGGCACAAAACCGGGAAGGCTCACTTTCTTCAACCCTGACCACTACCGGCCCTCCGCTTCTCATCTTCCGCACCGCCCTGACGACGCCGTGCCTGCTGCACATCCTTGTTGCCAAAGCGATAATTGAAAGACAGGGTTGCTACACGGGTTTCGCGGAACACCTCGAAGGTTTCGACGTAGTCGTTGAAACGGATGGTTGCGCTGGGCAGGTTTTGCCAGAAAATATCGGTCACGGCGAGTTTTAGTGTGGCGCGTCGGTCGAACATGGTTTTTTGTATGCCCGCGCCCAGGCCCCACATGGGGTTCAAGTCCATAAACCCATAGATTTCGCGGGTTTTGTAATTGAAATTGAGCTCTGCCGTCCAACCCTTGTTGAATTTGAAATTGTGCGTGGTGAAAATATGCGCCACCAGATTGCCGTCGCTCAGGGTAGTGTTGGCAAGATTCCCGGAATACTGCCCCCGCCAAGCATTGAAATTATTGATGGTGCTCCACCATTCCGTGATGTCAAAATTATAGTTGGCCGTAATGCTCACATAGTCCACCGTGGTCAGGTTGCTGTCGGTTTGAATCGTCACGCGGTCTACACCACCCACTGGGGCGATTACCTGGGTGATGTTGTCAATCGTGCGGGAGGCTGCCAAACTAATGTTCAGTTTTTGCCAGAAGGTCTGCGACCACTCCGCCGCCCAGGTAAATTGTGGGTTGAGGTAAGGATTGCCCGCGCTGTAGGTGCTGGGGTCCAGGAATTTTTTGAAGGGGTTGAGTTGCTGGTACGAGGGGCGGTCGAGCCGGCGACTGAAATTGAGCCCGGTTTCGTATTGCTCTGAAAACTTGTAATTCAAGAACAGGCTTGGGAACAGGTTCGTGTAGTGCCGGTCAAAGTTCTCCCCATTGACCAATTGAGTGCCCTCGGCATTGGTGTTTTCTGCCCGCAGCCCCGCTTGCACACTGAATTTTGCCCATTCCTGGCTGTAATTCAGGTAGGCCGCGTTAATGTTTTCCTGGTAAATAAAATGGTTGGAAATTGTGCTGTCGTACACCGAAGTGCCCGGTACACTTTGGTCAAAAAACTGCAATTCGTTGTCGGCATCCACAATACTGGCCTTTACCCCGGCCTCCAGTTTGGCCTTGCCTGGCAGTGGCAGCGCGTAGTCGGCTTTCAGGGAACGGATTTTCAAATTGCCCTGCAAATCGCCGAAGAGCAGATAATCCGGCAAAATTTGCTCCCCGTTCAAGCCGGAATACAAGGTGGTAAAAAGTTGTTCGGTTTGGTTGCCATATTCCGCAAAATCGAGGTCGGCGGTCAGTTCATGTCCTTTTTCATTGATGGAGTGTTTGAAATTCGCATTGGCAGCCCAAGAAAACCAGCGGTCTTTACTACGGTTGGAAGTACCAAAATAGGAAACCACCTCCGCCTCCTGGCCTTCTACGGCCGAAGTGTTTTGTGCCAGCGGGTTGAAATGGTTGAGCGTCCCGGAAGCGACCACGCCCAACACCGTTTTTTTATTGGGGAAAAAATCTGCACCTGCCCGGCTGGTGTGGGTGTTGTACGGAATGGTCAAATAGTTGCGCTGATCGTATGCGCCCGTGCGTACATCGTTGTCGTAAAACGTCCGGTACAAGCGCAGGTCGTTCATGCCCCTCCGGAAATTGTAGTTATAAGAACCAAACACATTCACCTTTTTGTTCCGGTGGTTCAAGGTCAGCCCGACCCCTGCCTTTGGATAGACCCCTTGCCCATAATTCGAAGAAAATGAGCCGTTTGTGCCCAGATTTTTGTCTTTTTTCAAACGAATATCGATGATGCCCGCATTGCCTGCCGCATCGTATTTGGCCGAAGGATTGGTGATGAGCTCGATGCGGTCTATACTGTTTGAGGGAAGGGTGCGGAGGAAATTGGACAAATCTGCGCCCGACATTGGGTTGGGTTTGCCATCAATCATCACGATGACACCGGAGCGACCGCGCAGTGAAATGGCGTCGTTTTGATTGACAACTACCCCTGGAGAACGTTCCAGGATATCGAGCGCGGTGCTACCGGTGGCGAGAATGCTGCTTTCGACATTGACGATGGTGCGGTCTGCACGACGTTCGATGAATGGCTTTTTGGCGGTCACGGTCACGGCTTTCAAATCAATGGAGGTCCCTTTGAGTGAAAGTGGTGGCAACTGGATTTTGGGCGTCGTTTCATCTACCGGGAAGGGGCTTCCCAGGTATTTTTCATAACCTAGTGTGGACACACTTAGGAGAAATTGCCCGGCCTTAATGGATGAAAATTCGAAGCTCCCGGAGGCGTCCGACAGCTCGATCTTGACCAAACTGCTGTCGGCGGCGTTCAACAAGTTCACGGTGGCGGCTTCTATGGGCGCCCCAGCGGAATCGATGATTTTTCCGGAAATGGAAAGTGTTTGCGATTGCGCAAACAAGGAAAGGCCCACAAGCAGCAGGGCCAAAAAAGTGCCTTTTTTCATGTTTTATAGCTTAATTTTTAACGGTTCACCCAGAATGGTGGACCGTAGCACAAATGTGGTTGTTGACATTTGCCGAGCATTAAAACATGGACTACCTGCCGACTTGGGGAGCCGAAGGGCGGTTTGGGAGCTCCGTTTGGACGAACGTTCAGAATTCAGCCTGTTTCCGCAATTTACCAAAAACCTTTTGGTCAAAGTAATAGGTGCCGACCACAAAGCCTTTGGGTGCCTTATCGCCGGATAGCTTTTCTTCTTCCGTTAATTCCTTTTCGTAATAGGGAAAACCCATACGCACAGAAGGCTCTTCCGAAACCATCGATTCAACGGATGTGTAGCCATCACCGGGGATGAAAAATGGCTTGGTCAGGTTTTTTTCTGCCCAAGCTTGTGCCGATTGAAAGGCCTGGTCGTGCAACTGGTTATGCCGTGCGGCGCTGGTATTGATTTCCCAGTGGCGGTTCAGTTCCGAAATATCCATCGAAGCGTTATATTCAAAATTCAGGGTCAAAATCCGCTGTTCACCCTGGATACCTGCCCCGGTTTGCCAATGCCCTTGCGGGATAATATCCTGGTATTCTTTATGGTATTCGGCGGGTTCGAGCAATTCTATAAAGATACTGGTTTGAGGAGGGCGGGGGACGGATTTCAGGATTTCCAAGGTCCTGGTGCGAAGTGCTGGCGTGGGTTCGGCGAACACCTGGATGTAGGCAGCCGGGTGGATTACACCTACAGAGAAATTCTCCAAGCCATTGTCTTTTAGTACTTTAAACAACGCCCGAGCTTGTACTACATCCTTTTTTGCTTCTGCATGGGCTGCAATTACAGTGGCGGAATCAAACCCGATGTCGGCCGAGCCTTTTTGCCAATCCAGCATAAATTGTACCTCCGGATCTGCCTTGTCTTCCACCAGCGCCCGTTTTTCACCCTTGAACTGGGCCATGATATCAAGCATTTTCAGGTTGGTGTCCAATACCTTGAACTGACCCGGGAACATGGATTCCAATTCGGTCTCCACCGTTTTTTTGGCGGGCGTTTTTTTGCGAAAACAAGCGAAAACGGTAAAGGCAAGTACAGAGGCCAACACCAGGAATAGCCCGCGAAAGAAGCTGAGTATGGTCTTCATTATTTTTCTGCAGAAAAGAAGGTGAGTACATTTTCGCCGATGATGAAATAACCGCCATACGACATGTGGTCTAAAACGATTTGTTCCCCAATAAAGGTTAGCACTTTCTCCCGTTGGTCCAGAGTGATATTGGTGCGTACTTCCCATTGCTCCTTGGTCGGGATATCAACGATGATAAATGCCCCGCCACCGGCAAACTCCCACCACATATCAAATTGAGCATCAATGCTTTCGTAATAAATGGTGCCGCCACGGCCCATGTTGACATAGCGCAGTTTGGGACTTCCTTCTATCCGAACACGTTTGGATCTGTTGGGTGAATGTTCGGCTACGCGCTTCAAAAGTTGCTGGATGTTTTCCACAAATTTCTTGGGAACATTGAGCCAAATGGCAATATCGCGCACCGATTTGCCGACTTCAAGGTGCATACACACCAGGTCGCGGAGCAACTCGGTCTGGGCGGCCTCCCTAAACTGCACCTGTCGGCCCTGATAATATTCCTCGGCCATTTTGTCGCCTTCCCGCTCGGCTTTGGCGTGGAGTTTTTGCACCGCGTCCAGCTCTTTTTCCACCGATTTTCGCTCTTTCCTTAAGCTGGCGTTGGCCTTATCCACGCCTTTGAGGGAGTTTTTCATGGTGGCCTCCATCAGCTTGGCGAATTGCTTTTGCTGGGCTGCCACTATTTTTTCTACCCGCTTTTGCACTTCTGCCTCGATGCGGGCCGCTTCGTCTTTTTGGCTCATGTTAAAATCTGATTTTGTCAGGTTGAAGGTGTTTGTTTTTTGAACCACATCCCAATCAAGCCGATATAGCCAATAAGGCACATTGCAGTCCCAAAAATGCCAAAAACCGTTGGGAAAACCCAGGCGTCTACCCCTTCCATGGTGGCTTCCTGTGGGTTGTCGGGCAGATACCAAACATCCACCACCGTGCCAGGGGTGTATTGGGCCGGGGTGGTATAGGTTTGGGAATAATAACGAACGGTTTTTCCCTCAGAAGTGGTAAAGCTCACCACGGGTGCCAGGGCAGTGCTTTGACGTTCCAAACCGCGTGTGGGCCGGTGCACATTTTCTACCACGATGCCCTGGGTTTGTATGCCGTTTTGCACGATTTGGTACCGCTCCTTCCAGGCGTTCCAACCAATGAAAAGAAACATCGTCCCGCCTAAAGCAATAAGGAGGTTGAAGCCTAGCGAAATTTTCCTCTTGAGGTCCATAAGCTCCGCCTATTTCATGTCGGGTTTTAAGATGATGAACATCAGCACAAAAAGCCCGTACAACAGAAGTGGCACCGCTGGTATCCAGGCCATGATGGAGGCGAGGGTTGGTTGGCCGTGGTGGTACAAGTAGTAACTGACACCTACCCAGCCACAAAAAAGCAAGGTGACTAGGCCAAGCATCCCATTGCTTGAACTGCTATATCGGATACTGTCGGTAATTAAAAAGTATAAGGCTACGACGATGCCGACGATGTTGACGGCAATTGCGGTGATGAAAGTCCAGGACATAGGTTTTAGATTGTTGAATGGTGGGCGCAGGTTACCTAGACGAATGGATTGGTTCAATCATTAGCTCAATCAAAAGTAAGATGAACTTGGTATCTAGTCGGGACTTAGTGAATAAAAAACTCCACCCTTCTGTTTTTTTCGTTGGGCACTCCAGCTGCCTCACGAACGAGAGGGCGGGTGTCTCCGTAGCCTTTTGATGTAATTCTTTGGCTGTCAATGCCTTTCCCAATCAGGTAATTGGCTACTGTTTCAGCGCGTTGTTCGGAAAGGGTCTGGTTTTTGGCTGCGTTGCCGATATGGTCAGTATGGCCTTCGATGTGCAACTTGTATTTCGGGTTGCGTAGCAAAAAACCGGCTAGGCGGTCCAATTCTGGTGCAGATTCGGCCAGCATGATGCTTTTGCTTTTTTCAAACAGGATGTTTTTGGGGATGTATTTTTCCAGGGTGTCCTTGGCGATTACAGCAGGTTTGGTTGCCGATGCGGCGGGTTTTGGGGCGGTTCGTACTGGTTTGGGGTTGGTTTTGGCAGGTGTTGGTTGGTCTGCTTTGGTTGGTGTTGGAAGTTTGTTGGTAGGAGCCAAAACAAAATTGTTTGGCAATGACAAATACCGGGGCTCAATGGGGTGGTCGTTGTAGCCAAGCAAGCCCTTAAATACGGGGGTCTCACTGGGCAATTGCCAAAAAAGCTGGATTTCGCCTTCAAAAAGTGCATTGAAGTACTCCACTTCCAAATTGTACTCCTGATTGGCATGCAGGTATATTTCGCCGGTAAAACGCCCCGAATCATGCATCCCCCAGGCATTGATGACCATTTGGCCATTCAGTTTGACCCGGATACCGTCGTCCACGTGCGCTCGGAAGAGGTAGGTGCCTGATTCCGGGGCGCGTAACTTCCCGGTCCAACGCACGGAAAACACATTGGGGTGGATGCCCGTAGCCGGGGCCACCTCGTTCCAAACAAAATTGATTTGGGCGTCGGTACGCGTCATCACTTTTTGCTCGAAATTTTTGCCATTGAAGTATTCGCCTTGCAAGCCGGTTTGCGCTGGAAGGGAAATTGCAAAAAAGCCAATTGCAAAGAGCAATAGGGAAGGTGTTTTTGTTGTCATGGCTTCAATATTTTGCAGCAAAAACGAGGTAACCCTGCTGATTTATTGCAAAATATCGATGCGTTGGTCAAATTTGCCGATGGAGGATGATGGAACAAGGCAGAGGCATGAGGATTGGGGCTTAAAATTCCAATTAAAGCAGCGTTTTTTTGATTGACGAATGACGATTACATGATTGTTGATTTTTGAAGGAGGAGATGGATGATTTACGAATGTCTGATTGATGATTTTTGAAGTAGTCAGATACCCCATTTAACCCGCCTAGAAGTCTGGGAAAAATCAGGTGTTTCTAATTGAAAAAATTGACTATCCGCATATTGTACAGTATTGGTTCTCGAAGTAATTGCCCTGGTCTTTAGACCGGGGACATGAGGGATTTGGGGAGATGTAGGGCTTTAGCCCTTAAAAAC
>JALHPW010000027.1 GCA_022842255.1 Saprospiraceae bacterium
GAGGAAAGCGCTCGCTTGGGGGTGACCCTTGACTCAACGAATTTTGATGCATGTTTTAAGGATGTCTATCATGAAGCCCATCCTCCGGCAGACTCTGGTGAAACGCCTGTTATCATACACTACTCCAGCCCCTATTTTGCCAAAATCTACAGCTTAGGCTGGCACAACTGCGACCGATTCCTTTACGATAGCACCGCACAACTTGCGGTGGTCAAAGTAAATGTTCCGAATCCGGAAAAATATGACGAGGTCTTGGTCGGCATCTTGTTTGACCAGTTCAATACGAATGTGCAGTTAAACGATTATGGAAACGGTGAATTCGAAACGGACCGAGATATGGGAATAAAACTCCCCCAAGTGCCTGCCCGAATCGTTGCTATTGGTATCAAGGGCAAACGCTGGTTTAAATTTGAGCAACCTTTTACGGTGGGGCCTACAAATACATTTACTGCGACAATGGAGGCAATTACGAAAAAAGAACTGGAGGCTTTTATTCAAACAAATACGTTTAAAGAACCACAAATCGAAGCGGCTAAACAGCCTTGTCAGATTCCAGTAGAATAACAAAAACCATTCCTTTCATGACAAAAATCGCAATCCTACTGCTCCCAATACTCCTGTCGTTCTCCAGTGGCGTCCAGAAACAGGAGGTTCCCGACAAAGCCAACACCCGCCCCAAAATAAGCTTCACCTTCGATGATGGCATCACTTCCGACATGCCGGGCTACGATTTCAAGACCTGGAACGCCCTGATTTTACAACACCTAGAAAAGGAGCAAGTCAAGGCCGTGTTTTTCGTGACCGGGAGCAACAAAACAGATGAAAAAGGTCGGTTTTTACTCCAAAGCTGGAATGATGCTGGCCACAGGATTGGCAATCACACCTATTCGCACCCAAACTACAACAACAGCAAAACCACTTTCCCGGACTTTGCCCAGGAGTTTTTGAGAACCGACAGCATCATCCGTCCGTATAGCCAGCACATCAAGCTGTTCCGTTTCCCTTACCTCAAAGAAGGCGATACTCCGGAAAAAATTGCTCAATTCCGGGCACTGCTTCAAGCCCATCAGTATGCCAATGGCTACGTCACCATCGATGCCTCCGACTGGGCCATCGACAGCCGCCTGCGCAAAAAATTAAAGGAAAACCCAAACGCAGATTTGGAACCCTTTCGTCAGTTTTACTTGAACCACTTGTACGAACGGGCCCTGTTTTATGAAGACCTGGCCCAGCAACTTTCGGGCAGACAAATTTCACATACCCTGTTGTTGCACCACAATCTGGCTGCGGCCTTGTTTTTGGATGATTTGATTGCCATGTTTCGGGAAAAAGGTTGGGAAATTATTCCTGCGGACCTTGCTTTTCAAGACGAGATTTTCAAATCCCAGCCCAGCAACGTGCCCGCAGGAGAGAGTTTGATTTGGGCCTTGGCTAAACAAGATGGGAAGTTTGAATCCAAACTGCGCTACCCGGCAGAGGATTCAAAGTATGAAATTGCAAAAATGGATTCCTTGGGTTTGTAAATCTGGACAAACGGCTTTAACTTTGAATGCAGTAGCCCATTTTCTGGCCTACTGGCAGGCAGGCATTCACCCAATTCCCCCAGAATTAGCATTACCAAATGGACAGTCTCCAACACCAAATCGCGCTCATGCTCGTGCCCCAAGTGGGCGCGGTGACCGCCAAGACCCTCGTGAGTTATTGTGGCAGCGCAGAAGCTGTGTTCCGCGCCAGCAAACGGGAATTGCAAAAAATCCCCGGCATCGGCCCCATCACCATCCAGGCACTCACCCAAGCCAAAGAACCCCTGCAATTGGCTGACCGCGAAATGCTGTTTATGGAACAACACGGGGTGGAAGCCATTTTTTACACCGATCCGCGTTATCCCGCACGCCTGAAGCAATGCCCGGACAGTCCCGCGTTGTTCTTTTTCAAAGGAAGTTCGCTTTCAATTTTGGAGACCCAAAATATCGTGGCCATCATTGGCACCCGCCAACCGAGTGAGCATGGGAAAGCCATTTGTGAAGAAATCATCGATGGTTTTCACGTATACAATGTATTGATTGTAAGCGGATTGGCCTTTGGTGTGGACGTGACGGCCCATCGAAAGGCCTGTGCGGTGGGGATGGCCAATGTTGGGGTTCTGGGACATGGATTGGGGAGCATATACCCGAGTCAGCACCGCAGTGTGGCACATCGAATGATGGAACATGGCGGACTTATCAGCGAGTACGCCCACCATGAAAAGCCCGACCGCGAACATTTCCCGATGCGCAACCGCATCATTTCAGGGCTTTCCGATGTGGTTTTGGTCATCGAAACAGCCCAAAGTGGTGGTTCGATGATTACCGTGCAGTATGCTGAACGCCATGGACGGGAAATCTTTGCTGTGCCGGGTCGGCCAAATGACCTAAAAAGCGTCGGGTGTAATTATTTGATCAAAAACGAACGCGCCAAACTCGCCGAATCGGCTGCCGACATTGCCCAACGCATGCAGTGGGCAGAACCCGGACATGCCAAGCCAACCCAAACCCAGCTTTTTCTCGAACTTGGCCCCGCCGAAACCAATATTGTCGGCATCATCCGCGACAAGCCGGAAATCCCAATCGATCAACTGACCTTTGCAGCCCAATTGCCCCCTGGCGAACTCGCCGCGCACATCCTGGAGCTGGAATTTAAAGGAATTATTCGAACCTTGCCAGGCAAACGGTACCTGGTTTGTTGAGCTATTGGGATATTTTGATATTGAATCTCGGACATATTTTGAATTTTAAACATGATTAAAAGACTCATTGCGTGTTGCATTTTGCTTGTTTTTTCAAGCCTGCTGACAGTTGTTGGCAAGAATACGCACAACGCAAACAATACGAAGCCTCCTAAAAACATCATCCTGCTCATTGGCGACGGGATGGGATTGGCCCAGGTCACGGCCGGGATGTATGCCAATGGCAACCAACTCAACCTGGAGCGCTTTCCGGTGGCCGGGATGATCAAAACCCACTCAAGCAGTCACGTTATCACGGATTCGGCGGCGGGGGCTACGGCTTTTTCCTGCGGTTGCAAAACCTACAATGGGGCCATTGGGGTGACCAAGGACAAAAAAAACTGCCTCACCATCCTGGAACAAGCTGAAAAGAGCGGACTTGCCACAGGCCTGATTTCTACCTCCAGCATCACCCATGCCACCCCTGCTTCGTTCATCGCCCATGTGAATAGTCGCACGGAAATGGAGGGCATTGCGGAGTTTTTTCTTCAAACCGAATTGGATTTTTTAGTGGGGGGCGGACTAGAGTATTTCAACAACCGTAAGAAGGACCAACGCAACCTTTGTACCGAACTGACAAAAAAAGGAAGCTTTGTATCCGATTTTCAAGTGAAAAACCTGAAGGACTTGACCCCAAACCCCCAAAAGCCATTTATTTGGTTCTCCGCCCTCGGCGAGCCAGATTCGGTGAGTGGTGGTCGGGATTATTTGCCACTTGCTGCTAAAATGGCCCCCGATTTTTTGAAAAAACGCTCCGAAAAAGGATTTTTCCTCATGCTCGAAGGCTCTCAGATCGACTGGGCCTGCCACGCCAAAAACGGCACCCGGGCGGTGGACGAAATGCTCGATTTCGATGCGGCGATTGGCGAAATCCTGCGCTTTGCCGAAGCCGATGGCAACACCCTGGTGGTCATTACCGCCGACCATGAAACGGGTGGGCTTGCGCTCGAACAAGGAGAGGGTTTTGAGGTGCTTGACCTGGAGTTCAATACGGGCTATCACACGGCTACCATGGTTCCTGTGTTTGCGTTTGGCCCCGGTGCGGAGCAATTTGGCGGTGTTCTGGACAACACGGATATTTATTGGAAAATGGCAAAACTGTGGGGATGGGTGCCGGAAGTAACCGGTGCCGCGGCTGTTCAGATTGATACTAAGACCTCGAAAAGAAACTAGCGTGCATCTGCCTATGAAACAACTTTCGCTCACCCTGTGCTTCCCGCTTTTGGTGTTTGGGTTTTGTAATCCCTCCGCCCAGCAAAGTGCTGCCCCCAAAATAGAAGCCCAGGCATTACCAGTGCCCGACTATCCATTTAAAGGGCAATTTGACCCAAAGCCCAAAATGCACGGCCTCACTTTTGTTGCGCCGCCCGAACCGTTCCGGGAAAATCCGATGACCGCGGTTCAATCCGTTGGATCGACCTGGATTTCGGTCGTGCCCTACGCGTTTACCCGGCAAGACGTGCCCAATGTGCGTTTTAGCGAACACGGTGGACAATGGTGGGGCGAACGTCCGGAAGGCGTGCGCGAAACCATTCGGATGGCCCACGAGCACGGCATCAAGGTCATGCTCAAACCCCAAGTCTATGTGCCACGCGGCTGGACCGGGACCTTGGATTTCAAAACGGACGCCGACTGGGAGCAGTGGGAAGCTGGCTACGAGCGCTATATTTTGCGTTTTGCGGCCTTGGCGGATTCGACTGGGGCGGAATTGTTTTGTATTGGCACAGAATTCAACAACGCCATTCAAAAGCGCCCGAAATACTGGACGGATTTGATTCAAAAAATTAAGTCGGTGTATCGCGGAAAACTCACCTATTCATCCAATTGGGACGACTGGGAACGCGTGCCGTTTTGGAAAGAGCTGGATTATATCGGGCTGGGCGGGTATTTCCCACTGGTAGATGCCGTAACGCCCGAAGTGGAGCAGTTAAAAACGGCCTGGAAACCAATCCATGAGCGCTTGAAAAAGCTGAGTCAGGAAAAAGGCAAGCCAGTGTTGTTTACCGAATTCGGGTATCTCAGTGTAGATGGCTGCGGCTGGCGCAATTGGGAACTTGAACGCGGCATCGAAGAACGCAACATCAACCAACAAGCACAGGCCAATTGCCTGGAAGCGCTTTTTGCCACTTTTCAGCCCGAAGATTGGTGGGCGGGCGGTTTCCTTTGGAAATGGTTCCCCAACATGCGTGGCCACGAAGGCTACCCCGAACGGGATTATACGCCACAGGGAAAATTGGGAGAGACGGTTTTGAAGAAGTGGTATCGTTAGTTTAAACCGCAAAATTTAAAACAGGAAAACCGCAGAATGTAAAACTGATAGGGGCTTGATCTAGAAAAAGGAGGGAATTTTGTCCTCTTTGGATCTTGCTGTTTGGTTTTACATTCTGCGGTTTTCCTGTTTTAAATTTTGCGGTTTAATACTTATTTCCGGTTGCCATCTTGCTTCGCAAACACTTTTTTAAGCAGTTCGGAGCTGCGTGAGCCTTTGTTGCGGCGGATATTTTTTTCCTCTTCTTCGATTTTGGCAAAAAGGCCTTTGAGGGCTTCTTTGGTGACGTAATCGTCCAGGTCGCTGTTGACTTTGGTGACGAGCGGGATTTTGTTGTAGGCGTCGGCGGCTTTTTTCCAGAGGTTGTTCGCTCCGATTTTATCGAGTGAGGCCACGATTTTCGGATTGAATTTCTCGTAGAGTTGGGTGCTCGTGGTGCGATTCAGGTACTGGGTAGCAGCATTGTCGCTGCCCAAGAGAATGTTGGTAGCATCGCTGAAGGTCATACCCGTGATGGCGGACACAAAAATGGGTTTGGCTTCTTTAGCCGCGTCTTCGGCGCCGCGGTTCATTTTTTCCAGCAATTCGTTTTCTATGTTGGTGAATCCAGGCACGTTTTTGAGTTTGTCTGTCACCTTGCGCACATCGGCAGGCAGCAGGATTTTGTAGGCACTTTTGAAGTAGCCATCGCGCTGAGACAATGCATCGGCGCCTTTGCTGATGCCGTTTTTGAGGGCTTCTTTCAGGCCTTGACCAATTTCGGAAAGACTGGGTTCGGAAAGTGCTTTGTTGGCCACCTCCTGCAGTACATCGCAGGAGGAAAATAGGAGGCAGGAGGCAAACAGGGAAAAAATCGCAATTTTTTTCATGGTGGGAATGAATGTGTATGTGGGTGAGTACTGTGTGGGTGATTGAAATCTAGGCCTGAGACTTTGGAAAAGCGGGTAGGTCACACAAAGAACTGGTCGCAATACTTTAACTTTGAAAGAAAAATCAAAATCCTCCTACATTTATAACATCAAATTATTCTGCATGAAAACGACTTCCCTATTCCTATCCTTGCTCGCAGCCTGGTTTATTTTCTGCGGGGTTTTGTGTGAACCTTTGGGCGCCCCTGAACCTCAATACGATTTTTTGGTAGACGTTCGGGTTTTCCCGGAAAAGTCAGCGTACAAAGTGGGCGATACGATCTGGCTCGAGGTCAAAATCCCCAACAATAAGCTCCTGGACACCTGGAGCGAGGACAGTATTTTATTGGAAAACGCATTCCTCCCCCTTAATTTGGAATTATCAGAACACCTGAAAAAGGAGCCTTTTGACAGCACATTTGCGTCGTTTTTTATCCAAGACTCCTTGGGGGTTTTATTCACTGAAAGCAATTTTGAAAACTTTCACTCCATTCAAATGGGGTATGGATGCAGTCAGGATTCGTTATTTTTAAGGATGGGAGTCTGTCTTAAAAAGGCAGGGGTTTTTAATCTAGCACCCGAATATTACCAAAGCACACAATTCACTTTTGGAAGCGGTTTTGATTGTCAAACGGGTGTTGGGACAGGGGAAATAGGCCTTTTAAGCTATATATATGCAGTGAATGACGTGCATGAACACATTTATGAGAAGGTAAAAACGCCTTCCAATCCACATACCTTCATTCGGGGTGGAATCAGCATGGAAACTTTAATTTTCGCCAAGCGGGTGTATTGGTTTGAGGTGGTTCAATAACCCCTTATTTCAACACCCCGTCCCGCTTCAGCAGATCCAAATACTTCCTACTCCCTTTTTTATTGGGGTGCATAAAATCGCCAAAATCGGTCGGGTCGCTCAGGGCATTGCGGTAATCCCGGACGGGTAGGCCTGTGGCTTTTTCCACTTCCGATTTGAGCAAATCCAGGTTTTTGACCTGAAAGCCAGGGAAATACGGGCTGATGACCAATTCCACATGAGTCCCAGAAGCTTGCACCTTCGCCACAGTTTCTTTCAATTTTTGAATCAAATACGGTTGGATTTCCAAATCGTAGGAATGTTTGGAAACCTCGGCGGCCAAATCGGGCGAAATCTCCCGGTCGAGCAGCCAGTCTTTGTCCGAACGGTTTCGATAATACAGCGCGCGCTGGAAAATCTCGTTGTTGTATTTAAAAAGCCAGGATACTTTTCCTCCCCACCAAACCTTTGGTATCTTATTGTGTATCAAGGTATCAAGGTTTCTCGAGCGCTCCGTGAAGGTCGTAAACCCAGCCAGGAGTTCATCGTTCTCCCGATCACACATCGTGATATCGAGCAGCATGAGGGGTTCACCATTCGGCTCGAAATTTTTGATGTCAAGAAAGTCAAGTGTGAGGCATTTGGCTGCATCCATGGGCAGTCCGTTGTAACTGAGATTACAAGTCTTTCGCCCGGTTATTTCCTCGATATGGGGCTGATAAAACGTCAGTCCGCGTGAATTGCCCAACAGTAAAATATCTGCTTCCGTCAGCCTTCGATATAGTTGAGCATAGCGAAACTGGCTCTCCAGGGCCTGCCTGTGCAGGATAAGTCCACCAATGCGGTCGCCCAAAAAGACCAGCACAACAAAGGAACTATACCAAAGGAGTTGTTTCATCTTGCTCAATTTTAGTTGTTCAAAGTCAAGATGCGGTTAGTTTGAAAATTTACGACGACCTAAGAGACGGTTTTACCGCAGAGACGCGGAGTTTCCCAGCTTAACTAAAGCTCCGCGTCTCTGCGTCTCTGCGGTAAAATTCAAGCAGCCAAAGAAGCAGCCGTCAAAAACTGCTTCTCGTACAAAGCACGGTATTTCCCGTTTTCAATTTCCAGAAGTTCTTCGTGCGGACCAAATTCCTGTACCTCACCCTTGTCGAGTACCAGAATATTGGTGGCGCGGCGGATGGTACTCAGTCGGTGCGCAATGATGATGCTCGTGCGTCGGGCGATGAGTTTTTCGATGGCATGTTGGATAACTGCCTCAGATTCAGGGTCGATGGAGGAAGTTGCCTCGTCCAGAATCAAAATATCCGGGTTGAACACCAGCGCCCGGACAAACGAAATCAACTGCCGCTGCCCCATGGAAAGCGTGGCGCCGCGCTCCATTACCTGATAGTGATAGCCATCGGGTAGTTTTTTGATGAACTTATGCGCCCCGATCATTTTAGCCGCTTCAATCACCTGCGCCTCCGAAATATTGGGGTCGCGCAGGGTGATGTTTTCCATAACAGAACCGGAGAAAAGAAACACATCCTGCAAGACCACCGCCACCCTGCGACGTAACGCAAACACGTCGTACTCGTGCAAATCGTGCCCATCAATGCGGATATGGCCTTTTTGAATTTCGTAAAAACGGTTGAGCAGGCTGATAATGGTCGTTTTGCCACTGCCCGTACTGCCCACGATGGCGAGTGTTTCGCCGTGGTTGATTTTGAATGAAACATCGCGCAGCACCGCATCCGTATCAATGTTGTCGGAGTAGGAGAACCACACGTTTTCAAATGCCAAATCGCCGCGCAATTTCTCGGGGGCCAGTGTTCCGGTATTTTGTACGATATCCTTGGTTTCCAGGAGTTTAAACACCCGCTCCGCCGCGATGAGGCCCATTTGCAGGGTGTTGAATTTATCGGCCAACATCCGAATTGGGCGGTACAACATGGAAATATAGAGCGGGAAGGTAATCATCATACCTTCCGTGACCCTGCCTTGTAACATTTCCCCGGCACCGTACCAGACCATCAGGCCAAGGGAAAGCGCCGAAATAATGTCGACCACCGGGAAAAAAATCGCGTAAGCAAAAATCGCTTTCAGGTTGGCGCCCGTGTAGTCGTGGTTGATTTTGCGGAATTTTTCTCCTTCGCGTTTTTCGGCATTGAATATCTGCACGATGCGCATGCCGCTGATGCGTTCCTGCAAAAAGGAATTCATCGTGGCGATGTGGTTGCGCACGTTTTCGTAACTTTTACGGACACTCTCCTTAAATTGATAACTGCCCCAAATAAGGAGCGGAAACACAGAGAGCACTACAAAGGTGAGTTTCCAGGACGTAAGGAACATCACCGCCAGCACGGCAAATATGGTCACCAAATCGGCCAGAATGGTCACACTGCCCTCACTGAAAATGGTGTTGATGGCCTCTATATCGTTGATGGTCCGGGTACTGCTTTGCCCAATGGGGGTTTTGTCGAAGTACTTGAGATTCAACGAAGTAATGTGGTTGAACACTTTTATACGCAGGTCGCGGATGGTGGCCTGGCCGAGCCAATCGGCGTGATACAGGAAAAAGTACCGCAGCACCACTTCCAAGATCAAGGTGCCCAGGATGATACAGGCCATGATGGTCAGTCCACTCACGTCGGCCGGGATGATGTAGTCGTCCACCATCTTCTCAATGAGCTTGGGGCGCAACACGGCCAGCGGCGACAGGATCAGGGTAAGGAATACCGTGAGCCAAAAGACCCGTTGATAGGGCTTCACCATGCGCATTACCTGGCGAAACAGGGAGAAATTGAATTTTTGAGTATCTGCCATGGTGTGGGAATGGTCACGCGACGACGTGATGTTTTTAATCTGTTGACAATCAAACCGTTGCGGCGTTGCGTCGTTGCGTGAAATATCACTATGTCAAGCAATTATTTGTATTCTCTGACTACGAATGCGGATCCAGCTAAAAACGTTCCGCGTGAATTCAAAACCCCAAACCAATTTTTGGCGGCAAGGTTTCAAACGTCCTCGGTTTCAGGGCATATTATTTGGTATAACTGGCAATTTCTGTACCACCCATTCTTTTCCAAAGGGTTTTGAGATTTTGATTGACGAGGATTTAAGTTTCACGATGCCCAAGGTTAGCACAAGCAGGCCTAAAAACGCCCACGGCCAAACGATGGTTCTTTCTCCGTTTGCCAATTGATAATCAATCCTTGTCGCATCAAACACAAACTGAATAAGGAGGATTAGACCGGCGAGCAAGATTCCGACTACGATAAGAAAGCATCCCAGGATTCTAGGACCACTGGTATCTGCTTTTCTAAATTTTAGCCTGTCAATATCTTTTTTTGCAATAGACTCGATTTTCCCTTTTTTGCTCACGATTACTAACGAATCTTCAGTCATATCCATCAGCTTCCCCATTGAAATTTGCAGCCCATCTTTATTGTGCCAGTTCACGGTCAGCTTTTTTCCCTGCTTTAAAAACAATCCATAACCATTTTTTTGATTAACGAATGCCCATTCCTTATTCGATTCCTGGGCATTTGTCAAGGTTGCAAAAAGCGGGATAGCAAAAAGCAATGTCAAAATCAGGTGTTTCATGGCAGGATTTTTTTGAAATTTAGATGGCAATTTTTGAACCACAAAAGAAATCACAAATCAATCAAAATCTTCACAGGACAGTGGTCGGAATGGACCACATCATTGAGTTGCCGAGCATAACTGATTTTATCCTTCAAATTATCCGTAACAGATTGATAGTCAATACGCCAGCCCTTGTTATTTCCCCGTGCACCTGCCCGAAAACTCCACCAGCTGTACTCCTTCATTTCGGGATTTAGGTAACGGAACGCATCGGTGAATCCGCTCGCCAGCCATTCCGTCATCCAGGCCCGTTCTTCTGGTAAAAAGCCCGAGCTGTTTTTGTTTCCTTTTGGGTCGTGGATATCGATTTCTTGGTGGGCTATATTGTAGTCGCCGACCACGATAATGCGCGGGCGCTCCTTTTTCAATTCGTTTACCCAACCCGTAAAATCGGCCAAAAACTGCATTTTGAAATCCTGCCGGATATCACCTGTGGTGCCCGAAGGGAAGTAGCAATTGAGCAGGGTCCAATCGCCAAAATCGGTGCGCAGGATCCGGCCTTCCCCATCATAACCCGGCATCCCACAACCTTGTGCCACCAGACTTGGTTCCTTTTTGGAAAATGTGGCCACGCCGCTGTAGCCTTTTTTTTGCGCGGAAAACCAGTGGTGGTGATACCCCAAGGCTTCGAGTTCGAGCAGTGGAACATCGTCGCGCATGGCTTTGATTTCTTGCAGGCAAATGATATCGGGATTTTCCTCGGCCAGCCACTCCCAAAAGCCCTTGGAGATGGCGGAACGGATGCCGTTGACGTTGTAGGTGATGATGTTTAGCATGGACGGTTTACGGTGGACGGTTTACGGTGAACGGTTGCGAGCGGGGTACTTAGATTCTACCTAGGGACTCAAAAACGGCTTCTATTTCATCGTAGGATTTCACGCCTACCTGCTCTTCCTCTCCGCCCACGAGGCTCAGTCCGGCCAGCCCCAATGTTTCCAAAACTTCGGGCCAATCGCTTGTCGGAAGATTGGCCTGGAGTAGGGAGGGGCGCAACGCAAAGACCTCTTTCCAGAAATTTAGTTGCTCGTAAAACGTTGATTTTGAGATATTTGTCTGAAGAAAATTGAACAAAAAAACATCTACATACGCCGCAAATCCTTGTAGTTCTGTGAGGGTAAAGGGTAGCCCATCGTGACCAATTTCAATTGCCAGGATCACTTCCAAGTCGCCCAATTCGGCCAACTGCGCCCCATGGTTTTTTGCCGACACCTGCACAACATCCAGGCCAAAAAACGCAGCAGCTTCTACCACCACCCGGATGGGCGTTTGTTGAAATTCGCCCACAATCTTGGGCCCTTCCACCCATTCGCGGATGGCTTTCATGTACATGGGGTCGAGATACCCTTCTGTTCCTTCTTCCAGGTTAAACCCTAGATAATCAACCTCTTTGGCGGCAAAATAGCGGGCGTCGGTGAGGTGGGCTATGCGGCTGGCTTTTATTTGTGTGGTCAATTTGATAAATGTGGTCAATTTGATAAATGTGGTCAATTTGATGAATGTGGGCAATGGGTTGAATGGGGCAATTTGATGAATGGGGGCAATGGGCAAATTGGTTGGGCAAAATTACACAATGAACTTGCCCCAAGAGTAGAATTTTAGGGTTCGGTCTTTTACTATCTTTGCCTCGCCATACATTGCCCACATTCATCACATTGACCTCATTTTGAAAAATCGTTCCCTTCTCTGGCTCCTACTCTTCCTGCTCGCAGCCCTCGCGGGGTGGAAACTTTATTTGAACAAACAACAACTGGAAACAGAGGCCGAACTCTCCAAGATGACCCGGGCTTTTGTTCCGGTTGAAGTCGTTGAACCCAAGGTGGAAACCCTCGCCAACCACCTTGAGGCCGATGGGATTTTCCTGCCCTTCAAGGAGATGTTTGTCATTTCCGAAACTGCTGGCCGCGTCCTGGAAACCTATAAAAACAAAGGCGAATGGCTAAATGAAGGCGATATCATCGCCAAGGTCGACGACGAGCTCCTGCGCATCGAACTCGAAGCCACCCAAGCCAACCTCGCCAAACTCCGCAAGGACCGGGAACGACTCACCAACCTCATCGAAGGAGAAGCCGCGCCTAAAAACAAAATCGAGGACCTCGAACTCGGCATCCTGACCGCCGAAGCCAAGGAAAAAGGCCTGAAGAAACAAATCTCCAACACGAGCATCAAGGCGCCCATGACCGGCACGCTTGGCATGCGTTTCATCGAGCGCGGCAGCGTCATTGGCCCTGGCATCCAGGTAGCCCAAATGACCAACCTCGAAAAACTGTTCCTGATGGTGAAAGTGACCGAACGCGACGTCCTGAACGTGAAAAAAGGCCAGGGTGTCCGCGTCCGCGCCGACGTTTTCCCTGACCTGAACATCGCCGGGAAAGTGACCAATATTGGCCTGCGGGCCGACAACGCCTTCACTTACGACGTTGAAATAGAAGTCATTAACCCCAAAGGCAACCCGCTCCGAGGCGGTATGCACGCCAAAGCAAAATTCACTTTCGATGCCAACCGCCAGGGGCTCACCCTGCCGCGCAAGGTCATCGCCGGAAGCCTGCAAGACCCGAAAATCTATGTGGTGCAGGGCGACTCCATTGCCGTACAACGGGCCATCACGCTCGGCGGCATCTATGGCGACAAAGTGGAAGTGACCACGGGTATCCGAGAAGGGGAAAAGGTGGTGTTGACTGGGCAGTTGAATTTGGTGGAGGGAGCTAAGGTTAGTGTGGTGAAGTAGGGGTTAACACGGTCCATTGGTTGACAAAGGTAATTCTATCCGTTAAGCCAAAAACTCAGCCCTCCATTAACTGTTATCAACCCCGAATCAACTCACAAGCACTTCCCCTATCTTTGCCCCCTATGTCCGACGTGATCAAATTATTGCCCGATAGTGTGGCGAACCAAATCGCTGCAGGAGAGGTGGTGCAACGCCCGGCCTCTGTGGTGAAGGAATTGCTTGAAAATGCCGTGGACGCGGGCGCGACCAAGATTCAACTGATTGTCCGCGACGCAGGAAAAACGCTCATCCAGGTGATTGACAACGGCTGCGGGATGTCGGAAACCGATGCGCGTATGAGTTTTGAGCGGCATGCCACCTCTAAAATCCGCGAAGCCAAGGACCTGTTCGCACTCAACACCATGGGGTTCCGGGGCGAGGCCCTTGCCTCCATCGCTGCCGTGGCACAGGTGGAAATGCGCACCCGCCGCGCTACCGACGAACTGGGCACCCGCATCGTGGTGGAAGATTCCACGGTGAAAATCCAGGAGCCCTGTCAGGCGCCGCAAGGCACGAGCATTTCTGTCAAAAACCTGTTTTACACCGTGCCGGCCCGCCGCAGTTTCTTGAAGGCCGACCCGGTGGAGACCCGCCATATCATCGATGAATTCCAGCGGGTGGCCATGGCCAATCCCGACGTTTTCTTTTCGATGCACCACAACGACTCGGAAATTTTCCATCTCCCGGTGGGCAATTTGCGGCAACGGGTGGTCAAGATTTTCGGCGAAGCCGTCAACAAAAAACTCGTGCCCGCCGAACAGGAAACAGACATCCTGCGCATCACGGGATTTGTCGGAAAACCCGATTATTTCAAAAAAGGACGCGGAGAACAATTGTTTTTTGTCAACAAACGCTTCATCCGCAGCAATTACCTCCACCATGCCGTCATGGGCGCGTACGAGGACCTCTTGCCCGCCGATACCTATCCGCTTTATGTGCTGTTTCTCGACATCGACCCGGCGAGTGTGGACATCAATGTGCATCCTACCAAGCAGGAAATCAAGTTCGACGACGAGCGACTGGTCTACAACTTTTTGAAAGTGGCCGTGCGCCATGCACTCGGCAGCCACAACGTGACACCTACCCTCGATTTTGAACAGGAACCCGCATTCCAACAACGCCTCGTGCCCTCTCCTACGATGCGCCCCGAGCGCGAGGCAAGTTCCGTGGGCAATTACCGGCCTTCGCGCCCCGAACCGGGCGAAGACGCCGCCCGACAAGCCAGCAACCTGGAACATTGGCAAAAACTGTATGAAGGGTTGCAGTTGATGGGTAAGGGTACTGGGGCGGAGATGGATGAAGCGGAATGGTCTGCTGGGGTATTGGGCAACCCGCCTTCGCCAGCGACTATGGCGGGTGAAACGGGTAAAGTCGAGGTGCTGGAAATGGACGACGACGCGGAATCCTTTTCAAAAGGCCAGCGCGAGCCCTATCAGATTCACGGTCAATACATTGTGAGCCACCTGAAGTCGGGCTTTTTGCTCATTGACCAACAAGCAGCCAGCGAACGCGTGTTGTATGAACGATACCTCACGGCTCTGGAAAATCAGCCCATTGCCACCCAAAAAGCCCTTTTCCCTAAAACAGTCGAGCTATCCGCAGCCGATGCCGCCTTACTGCGCGATATTCTGGATGAAGTGAACCTGTTGGGTTTTGAGATTGCCGAATTTGGCGGCAACACCTTTGCCATCCATGGTTCGCCCGCTGAGTTGACAGGGAGTATTTCAGAGGAAATGTTGCTGGAAAAGGTATTGTCGCAATACAAAGGCAATCTGGAACTCCAGTTGGGCACCCGCGACAACCTGGCCCGTTCCATGGCTAGAAATGCGGCTTTGCGCAGGGGACAACCACTCAATTCGCAGGAAATGCAGGATTTGGTGGACCGGCTTTTTGCCTGTTCGGTCCCGTACAACAGTCCCTCCGGGCGTAAATGTTTTATTCAATTTGATTTAGAAGACCTCCAAAAACAGTTCGGTTAACCATATGTCCAATTCCTTTTTCAACCTGCCTTTTCGGGGCGTTGCCGGTCAATTGATCCTGATCAATGTAGTAGTGTTCATCGGTTCTTACCTGATTCTTGGGGAAGGGGTATGGAATGATGAAACCTATGATTATGACGTGATGGGTCGGATGTACCTCGCCTCTTTTTTACCCTTTTCGCCGCATTTTGAGCCTTTTCAGATAGCTACGCATATGTTCATGCACGGTGGGCCAATGCACATCCTGTTCAATATGTTGGGCATTTATTGGTTTGGTTCGATGGTAGAAATGGTGTGGGGACCGCAGCGTTTTTTGTTTTACTACTTGTCTTGCGGCCTGGGCGCCTGGGTTGCGCACACCGGTATTCAATGGTGGGAGTTGCAGCAAATGGGCATCGACCCTACTACCTGGAACGGCGCGATGTTGGGCGCCTCCGGAGCGGTTTTTGGCATCATGGTAGCGTTTGCACTGCATTTCCCGAATGTCGAAATTCGGCTGCTTTTTCCGCCCATTGCCCTGAAAGCGAAGTATTTTGTGCCGATTATGGCTGCTGCGGAGTTGTTTTTTGGAATCGGGGGCGTCTCTACGGGCATTGCACACTTTGCCCACCTTGGCGGAGCGCTCACCGGATTTCTGCTCATTGGTTACTGGACTAGGTTTCGATTCAAATAAATTGGATGAATGTGGTCAATGGGTTATGTGGTCAATGTGTTTTGATCCGAATCATCCATTATTGACCACATTGACCACATTGAAAAATTGACCACATTAATTATAGCCAACGCAAAGTGATTTTGAGGGTTGAGTTTTTATAATCAATTAAAAATCAAAGTGTTTCAATCACTCAAATCATCAAAATCACTTTAATCACAGTATAAATTGACCACATTAATTATAGCCAACGTAAAGTGATTTTGAGGGTTGAGTTTTTATAATCAATTAAAAATCAAAGTGTTTCAATCACTCAAATCATCAAAATCACTTTAATCACAGTATAAAATGTCGCTATTCAAATCAATTTGGGACGACCTTCAATATTCCCTCCGGGCTGGGAACATGGTGACCAAACTCGTGGTGGTCAACTTTGCTGTTTTTGTCACCATGAAACTCATTTACCTCGCCATGACCTTGTTCACTATGGGCAATGGCGAGACGATGTACAACGATCTGCTCATCTTTTTGTGCCTGCAGGCAGACATTGGCACCTTGGTTTGGCGACTCTGGGGCATAGGCACCCATATGTTCCTGCACGATAGCTTCTGGCACTTGGTGAACAACATGATTGTCCTTTACCTCTTTGGCAGGATAGTCAGCGACCTTATTGGCGACCGGCGGATTTTGCCGATTTATTTGCTGGGAGGACTTGCGGGCGCCTTGATTTATGTGGTTACCGCTCAATTTTTCCTCAGTGTGGGCGCCTACGCTTTAGGAGCTTCTGCAGCCGTGATGGCGCTTGGGGGCGCAGCGCTCATCCTCGCGCCCGATTACCGGGTGCATTTATTGTTTTTGGGCTTAATCAAGGTCAAATACATTGTTTTGGTGCTGGTGTTGCTGGATTTGGTGGCCATTGCGGGCACCTATCCAGCGGGTGGTCACGCGGCACACATCGCCGGGTTTGCGATGGGCTGTTTTTTTGTTTTCCAGCTGCGCGACGGGCGGGATTGGGCCGTGCCAGTGAACAATTTCTTTGCCTGGTTTGGCCGGCTTTTTTCGGGTGGTTCGCGCCCAAAATTCCCGCGCCCAAAAAAATCCCCACCCATGAAAGCCACATTTGGTGGCGCGGCCAAAGGCGGCAGCCGTTCCGACAAACACGACCTTTCTTTTCAGGAAAAATTGGACGCTATTCTGGATAAAATCAAGGCCCAGGGTTATGAGAGTTTGAGCCAGGAGGAGAAGGACTTTTTGTATGAGGCTAGCCAGAA
>JALHPW010000028.1 GCA_022842255.1 Saprospiraceae bacterium
TATCTTGAATGGCAATGCTTTGAGTAACCCGGTACAAACAGGGCTGCTCTTTCTCTACACTTTTTTGATGGGACTTCTGCTTGCCTATGCCTTTGCCAAAACCCGTTCAATCTATGCCCCCTTTGCCATTCACTTTGGTTGGAACCTGACCCAGAATTTTGTTTTTCCGGGCGGGCCATTTGGCGACTTCCTCCTCCTTTCTACAGCTCAACCGGAAGTGACAGTATCCTACTTTGTTTACTTCCTGATGTTGCTTTTCCCCAAGGTATCCGCCATTGGTGTAGACTATCTGTATCTCAATAGGCTTCGACTTGACCATTGATGCTTCGAATATTCCTGTTAATTTGCTTTCCACCCCTCACCCAAGCCCAAACCAGCCTCCAACAACTCGTTGACAATCTGCGGCTTGTAAAGGATATGCCCTACATCTGCGATGGAGGTAGCGGCTGTGGGGATAGCCACTTCTGGGAGGTAGTGAAACAAAAACAGGCCATTATTCCCTTGTTATTGGAAAAACTGAGCGACACGACCCAAACGGAGGTGTTTGTGCCCAATTTTGGAGGGTTGTACACCGTTGGGGATGTTGCCTACACTGCTTTGGAGGAGATTGTCCACGGCATTCCCACCTTTAAATTATTGGGGCGCAAATTTGATACGCATGGCTGCGGTTATTGTGTGTATTGGAGTCATTTGCGCAAAAACCCTCAAAACAGGCTTCGTTTTCAACAAAAAGTCCGCAAATGGTACGAGCAGCACAAAGCCAATTTGGTGTGGGTGAACAGCAACGAGTTTTCAACTTGTGATTGTTTTGGTCAGCACCCGAATAGCGGCCATTTTGAACTGAAAAAATAAATTGACCATACCCGGCTGCACACTGTGTTCATCCGTGTCTCATCCGTGTCATCCGTGTTCCATTAGGCCACGGATGACACGGATGAGACACGGATGAACACAGTTACTAATCACCGCCCGGCAACCCATTTCCCCTTCCCAACACCAAGACAACTCACGTTCTAAAAACAAAAAAATGAACAAACCCGAGTTGATTCTGGTTGCAGGTCCATACCGTTCCGGCACCAACGACCAGCCAGAACTGATTGCCGCCAATGTGGAGCACATGAGCCAGGTATCCTTGCAACTTTACCGAATGGGGCACCTGCCCGTCATGGGAGAATGGTTCGCGCTGCCTTTAATCGAAACTGCCGGTTCCAAGGAGATTGGGGATGCGGTGTTCAATGAGATTTTCCACCCCGTGGCGATTCGTTTGCTGGACAAGGTAGATGCCGTGTTGCGCATCGGCGGGCCCTCGCAAGGGGCGGATGAGATGGTGCGGATTGGGCTGGAGAAAGGGAAAAAGGCTTATTATTCAATTGAGGAAGTTGGGGAAGGTTGATAGGGTTGATAAGGTTGATAGGGTTTATTTTTTGCACTCGGAAAGGGCTAGAGTGTGTCTGAAAAACATTCACTGGGCTGAAAATGCATCTTTTGAAACCTGCCTTTCACGTCTTTTTGGGCAATAAACCCCATTATTCCCCCAAAAAGGGCGCTTAGTCAGAACTCAAAATCTGCTATTTTCATCTCCAGCAATGTTTTTCAGACACACTCTAGTTCCAAGCATTTTCGAGCGCAAAAAATAAACCCTATCAACCCTATAAACCCTATAAACCCTATAAACCCTTTCAAATCAACCCTTTCTCAAAAACCACTCCACCGCCAATCGGTACCCATCCAAGCCCAGTCCGACGATACTGCCCACGCAGTGCGCCGACAAGAAGGAATGGTGCCGGAATGGCTCGCGTCGATGCACGTTGCTGATGTGTACCTCGATGACCGGAGTGGAAATGGCAGCCACCGCATCTGCCAGGGCGATGGACGTGTGGGTAAGCGCACCAGCGTTGAACACAATGCCGTCTGCCTGGAATCCGGCTTCGTGGAGCTTGTCGAGCAGGGCGCCTTCGTGGTTGCTTTGGAAGTATTCAAGTTCCACGTTAGGCAGTTCGGCACGTAAGCTTTCAAAAAATACTTCGAACGTTTGGGTACCATAAATTTCCGGTTCCCGCGTTCCAAGCAGGTTGAGGTTGGGGCCGTTGATGAGGAGGATTTTCATGGGTGCAAAATTCTTTCTAATTTTGGACAAAAGTATGACCGTTTCAAAAGGTTGATGAAGTGGATACTTTGATTTGAAAGGAGGCAATTGACCGCAGTTTTCGGGCGCACGAATCAACTTCTTCAACCCCAATAAACTTTTATCAACCTTTTGAAGCATACCCACTTTCAAAATTTCCCAGCTTGATGCAAAAACTACTGCTTCCGTTCGTTTTTATCTGTCTGTCGTTCAATGCGTTGCACGGCCAATCTGCCATTGTGTCCGACCCGATTTTTATCCGAACGGACTATGGTTACGAGCTTATTGGGCGTTTGCGCGATCGGGTATTGGTTTTTCGCGACCGTTACGACGATTTTGTGGTGCAGGCTTTTGACAGCCAGATGCGCCTCAGTTGGAGCAAAGAACTGGAGGACCTCGACCGCCGGGGCATGCGGGTGCTGGGGGTGGTGCCCGGACGGAATGACTTTTCGGTGGTGTACCAAATCCGCCGCAGGGGCCACACCCTGCTTCGGGTGCACAAATACGACCCTGGCGCCAATTTGATTGACAGCATGTTGGTCAAAGATTACGGAGAGCGCATTTTCAATACCCCGGTACTCGATATGGTGCGAAGCGACGACCGCAACTGCATCACGGTGTACAATTCCGTGGAGCGCGACCACATCGAGGCCACTTGCTTTCTTCTGGACAAA
This sequence comes from Saprospiraceae bacterium, assembly GCA_022842255.1. Taxonomy (GTDB): domain Bacteria; phylum Bacteroidota; class Bacteroidia; order Chitinophagales; family Saprospiraceae; genus M3007. The sequence continues at coordinate 2,800 of JALHPW010000028.1, forward strand.
ATGCAGGTGTTGTGGGATACGGTGGCCATCGTGGACGATGCGTCGGATTTCTTTGAAGACCGACAGCCGGAAATGGCGCTCAGCAACACCGGGGCCTTCTTTTGGATCACGGAACGAAACAACCGTCGGGCCAAAATTGACAAACACGAACTCAATATCCTGCGGTTTGACGGGAGCGGGATCCATGCCAGTCGTGTGCCATTGGGCTTGAACCTGACCGTCGATTCCAGGTACATTTTTGATAACCTGAACAATCGTTTGAGCGCAGCCGGGCTTTGGGCCGAAAAGAGTCGTGAACGGGCCAACGGTGCCTTTTACCTGAGTATCATCCCTGGACAGGATTCTGCGCAAGTGCTTCGTTATGAACCTTTTGATGAGAAATTCATGTCTATACTCCGGCAAAAAAACGTGGGAGACGATGCTCGTGGCATTGCAGATTCCCAACTGCGGGAATTGCTTTTGCGACAAGACGGCGGAATCATCATGGTGGCCGAACGCTATCATGAAGTCCAACGTGGGGCAGCGGCTGGCCGCGGTTTTTTCCGCGATGGGATGCGGATGATTGTGGACTATTATTACGACGATATGTTTGTGATGGCATTCCAGCCCAATGGTCAGGCCCAATGGAAAACCGCCCTGCACAAGAAGCAATATTCGCAGGACGATGAGGGCACTTTTTCTTCCTATTTCCTGATGAGAAATGCCGACCGGATGCGCTTTTTTTTCAACGATGAAATCAAGTATGAAAACACCTGCAGCGAGTATGTACTCAATCCGGTGGGTGAGTTTGACCGCAACAGCCTAATGAACACGTTGAACCAAAACCTTCGATTGCGGTTCAGGGATGCCTTGCAATTGAACGCTTCGGAATGCTTGATCCCTTCGGAGTATCGGGGGCGATTGAAATTGATTTTGTTGCGTTTTTAAATGGAACACGGATGGCGCGGAGGAGACACGGATTTATATTCAATTCGTAAATATCCGTGTCTCCTCCGCGTCATCCGTGTTCCAAGCAACTGCCTTTTTGTCGCACTCGCCGGGTTTCAACCTGCCAAAGATTGCGATTTTTCGGGCTGGCAAGTTGTTTGCCATGGGGTGCAATGGTCGAAGAGAGACAAATTTGTTGTCAGTTTGACACAAACCCATTTTTCCCGCCATATTTTCCAGCTATATTCCCCATGTTTGCGTCATTGAAAAACGCGGCGATTTCAACTTTTACTCCCCCATTCGTTTCTATCGATATGTTTGATAATTATTTAATGTCGCAGCAATCAGACGATGAGCCTGATTTCGTGCCACTTTTCTCCCTCGAAGAAGACGACGAAAAGGCGGGTGAGGTGTTTCCAGACACCGTGCCGCTTCTTCCGTTAAAAAATACCGTGCTGTTTCCCGGCATTGTCACCCCTATCACCGTAGGCCGCGACAAAAGTATCCGTGCCGTTCAGCGCGCCTACGAAGGCGACCGTTACATCGGGGTGCTTTCTCAAAAGGACCTCAAAATCGAGTCCCCTTCCGCCCGCGATCTGTATCGCGTGGGTACGGTGGCGCGTATTTTGAAACTACTCAAAATGCCCGACGGCTCCACAACGGCCATCCTGCAAGGCCGGAAACGTTTCCACCTCGACGATTTGATGCACGACGACCCCTACATGGTCGGCCAAATCAGCACGCTCGAGTACGACACACCCAAAAACAAACTGGAATTCCGGGCCATGATCAGCAGCGTACGCGATGCCGCACGCCAAATCATCGAGCTATCGCCCCAAATCCCTTCCGAAGCTGTGGTGATGTTGAAAAACATCAACAACGACAACTTTCTGCTCAATTTCATCGCTTCCAACCTCGGAATCCCGGTCAACCACAAGCAGGAAATCCTGGAAATCAACAACCTGAAGGACAAGGCCAGCGCCATCCTCCAGCACATGGATTCGGAATTGCAGCTGCTCGAACTGAAAGACCAAATCGAGTCGAAAGTTCGGGTGGACATCGAAAAACAACAACGCGATTACTACCTTAACCAACAGCTCAAAACCATCCAGGAAGAGCTGGGCCACAACCCTCAGGAAGAGGAAATAGACGCCCTCGTGCGCCGCGCCAAAAAGAAAAAATGGCCGAAGCCCGTGGAGGAAGCTTTCCACCGCGAGGTGAACAAAATGCGCCGTGTAAACCCGCAAATCGCGGAATACGCCATCGGGTTGACCTATTTGGAAACCTTGCTCGACCTGCCCTGGCAGGAATACACCAAGGACCAATTTGACCTGAAAAAAGTACAACAGGTGCTTGACCGCGACCACTACGGACTCACCAAGGTGAAAGACCGGATCATGGAACACCTGGCGGTACTGAAGCTCAAGGGCGATATGAAAGCGCCTATTCTTTGTCTCGTGGGACCTCCCGGCGTGGGTAAAACATCGCTTGGAGCCAGCGTTGCGCGTGCCTTGAAGCGCAAATACGTGCGCATGAGCTTGGGTGGTTTGCACGATGAAGCAGAGATTCGCGGTCACCGCAAAACTTACATCGGCGCCTTGCCGGGGCGTATCGTCCAGTCCTTGAAAAAAGCCAAGGCGGGCAATCCGGTATTCATCCTCGACGAGATTGACAAAGTGGGCAAGGATTTTCGTGGCGACCCTTCCTCGGCGCTGCTCGAAGTACTTGACCCTGAACAGAATACATCGTTTTACGACAACTACCTCGAACTCGAATTCGACCTGTCCAAAGTCTTGTTCATCGCCACGGCCAATCAGTTGAGCACCATACAGCCAGCCTTGCTTGACCGGATGGAAATGATTGAAATTGCAGGCTATTCGCTGGAAGAAAAGGTAGAAATTGCCAAGCGACACCTGGTGCCGACCCAACGCAAGGAACACGGTTTGAAACCAGGACAAGTCAAAATCAGCGACAAAACCCTGGTCAAAATCATCCAGAGCTATACCGCCGAAAGCGGGGTGCGCAACCTGGCTCGTGAAATTGGTTCTGTCATGCGCTCCGTAGCCAAAAAAGTGGCGATGGAGGAAGCGTACGAAGTGACCGTAAAACCGGAAGACGTGGCCCGAATTCTTGGTCCGACGAAATTCGATTCCGAGGTCTACAAAGAAAAACAATCCTCCGGCGTGGCCATTGGCCTGGCTTGGACCTCTGTGGGCGGTGAAATCCTGTTTATCGAGGTAAGCCTCAACAAAGGCAGTGGACGTTTGCAACTCACGGGCAACTTGGGAGATGTGATGAAAGAAAGTGCCACTACGGCACTCAGCTATATCCGGGCACATGCCGAACAGTTAGGCATTGAGAATGAGGCGTTTGAAAAGAACGACATCCACATCCACATCCCGGAGGGCGCCATCCCGAAAGACGGCCCGTCTGCGGGCGTGACCATGCTTTCGGCCATCACCTCGGCCTTCACCAACAAACCGCTCAAGCCTTTCCTGGCCATGACCGGCGAAATCACCCTGCGTGGCAAAGTGCTGCCTGTTGGGGGCATTAAGGAGAAAATCCTGGCTGCCAAACGTGCGGGCATCAAAGAGGTCATCCTCTGCAAAGACAACCAAAAGCACGTGGATGAAATCGAACAGGAATACATCAAGGGCCTGACTTTCAAATACGTGGACCGCATGGAAGAGGTACTGGAACTAGCCATAGGTTTGCAACAAAAACCCAAGGCTAGCCAGAACGGGGTGGCAAAGGAAAAGCGGAAAAAGGCGGAGGCCTAAATTCGTATAAATTGGTGTAATTTGTGGCAAAAACGAGTCGAAAAGCTGTTTTTTGCCACGAATTACACCAATTTGCACGAATTTTTCAATCCTACTTTCCCATTTTCAACACGCGCCCCACCCCCACTCTCTTTCCTGCTGCATCCAAAATCTCAATCTGGTACAAGCCATTGGGCCACTGCGCGTCAAGCGCGATTTGACTCCCCGAAAGCTGCTGCGCCAATTTGGTTTGCCCCAGCGCATCGCTTACCCGAATACTGAAATTTTGCCCTTGCCAAGCTTCCGGGATTTCTAGCGTGAACGCCCCGGTGGTTGGATTGGGAAACATCCGAATTTCTACAGGGGATTGATTATCAAGAGATTTAATACCCGTTGGCGTTTCCACACACTGTGCTATCTGGTCAATCAAGACCTGAAATTTTGGCCGGTCGTTCCAGGGCGCTGGGTCGTCTTCATCAAAAATATGTCCCCAGGAACCGTATTGGCTTTGCCAGGGGCCGGTCAGTACAAAAGCCAGGGGTAGTTCGCTGCCAAGTCGCCGAAGACTGTCGAGCATCCGGTTGTAAAGCGTGTACATGCCTGGGTGGACTTGGGCGTCGTACATGGACTGGATGTAAGGTGGGATGCTGAAATCCGTGAAATGTTGGCCGCCTTCGTAGTTGACCACCTTTTTGCCATAAAGTTTGGCCGTTCGGTACACCATTTCCCAGTGCGGGTAAAAATTGAGGAAGGTATTGTTGGCATTCTCCAACACATCTTCCGCGGTGGCCGCAGCCCCGAGCGCTTGCAAATTGGGGTTGCCCGTTGCGCTGTGGTCTAAACCTACATACCAGGACGGTGAAATGTAATCGTACTTGCTTTGGTCGGCATGGGCGAGAATCTCTTCGGTAATCCAGTCGTAGCCGTTTTGGGTGCCGAGCACGCGTTGTAGCCTCATGTTTTGGCTGCCCCAAACGTTTTTCCAAATGTCGAATGCATGGGTTGCGCGCTCTACATAACGCCGTGGGTAGCTGATGTTCTGCGGACCGTTGTCGGTCACCCAGTGTGCTTGTGGGAAAATCCAGTTCCATACTTCATTGCTGTATTCGATGTACACTTGGATACCGGGTTCTAACTGATCGCGGAACATCGTAGCCATTTGGGCAATGTACTCGTCATCTGCCTGGTGCGGGATACAAAGCCAGATGTTTTTGTCCAGCTCATTCGCCACCTGAATGATGTATTCATAGGCCAGGCCGCCGTTGGGGCTTTCGGCTTGGGAATAGTAGTTGGGGCGGGTTCGATTGGCCCATTGGACCTGCTCACTGCCGTTGGTATGAGCCCAATCCATAAACCGCAAGGTGTTGAATTCCTTACATTTATCCAGAAAACCTTGTCGGAATGGTTGTGTCAGGTAAGTGCCAATATTGCTCAATTCTACCACCCGGATATTTCGCACGGGATTGCCCGCTTGCGAAGCAAGGAGGTTGAAAAATATGTTGCCATCGTCGTTGACCACAAAATCAATTTGCCCAGGCTGGTTGTTCGTCACTGTCACGTTGCCCTGCATTTGTAAAGTGCCCACCCCTTCGTACAACAAGCGCATTGGCACCCCTTCCGGGATAAACCCAAGGGCCGAAATGATGCCGCGAAGCAGGTTCTGACCACTTCCGTTGGGCACGGTGAATGGAACTTGTGTAGCATACCCGTCTGCATCTACCGGAATATGTGCTTGATTTTCCGTGTTCCATATAAAATTTCCACCCGGCGGATTGGGGTCGTAGGTAATCCAGGTGCCACAGGATTTAAAAAAATCCTTGAAGGGGCGGCTCTGCGTGTAATATGCCAAACCTTCGATGCCAACGCCGATTTTCATCGCACAGGGGTCAGGGGCCCAACCCGGGCAAGTGTTGCTGTCGCGCTGAATATGTACTTGGAAGGTATCCCGACAACCCGTGGCTCCAGCGGCCGTGAGCTGGTAAATGCCTGGTGCCAGGTTGTCATAGAGGTTTGCGCTTGCAGGTGGAATGGTCAGGCCTCCGCTATTCTTCAACTGAAGGGGAATATTATCGTAGTTCGTTACGCGAAAACGGCCATCATTGCCTGTACAGGAGGCCAATTTTTCATTGACCAGGCCCAGCAAACAACTGAACGAACCATTGGCATCCAGCACTTGTATGGGCTTGGACAAGGCATGTTGGACGCCTTGTTCGTCTTCCACAATCAGGGTAACGGTCAGGTTTCCAGTAGCCGAAAATGTATGTACAACAGTCTGACCGAAGGCCAGCGGCGAACCATCGCCAAAATTCCAGGTATAGGAAACGATGTTGCCTTCAGGGTCGCTCGAGGCTGAGCCGTCGAGGGTGACCTGGAGCGGGGCCATGCCACTGGGCGGATTCATGCTAAAGGCGGCGTTGGGCGGTTGGTTTACGGCTACAGTAGGGTCGGGTGCCGTGCAGGCGTAGGTGGCACCCATCCGGATTTCGTCGGCCTGACCGCTGGCTGCATCGTCGCCGAGGTAGAGTGCTAGGCTTCGGATTGCTAGGGGTGAGCTGCTAGTTTGGGTTAAGGTGGGTGTCGGGACTGGAATGTCATTGCCCAATGAAGTTGGGTTGACAAACAGGGAAACCATGGTAGAGCCCGCCAAAAACTCAAATTTAAGCACCAAAAACACCGCCTCGTTGGGCACCATGGGCACTGCAGTCGGGTAGAAGTTGTCCCGAATTCTCAGGGTCCAGCGGCGTTGTCCACCCACGTTTGAGTTGCTCCCGAAATAACCCACGGCCACTTTATTTGCCGTGCAGCCATCGCACCATTGCAGGTCGCTTTCATGCCAAATGGCTGCTACGGTTTCGTCGTTGTTCTGTGTTTTACGGAGTAAAATACTGGCCCACAGCGTGGTGCCTGGCTGCCCAATGGCTCCGTTGGAGGTCAACCAATTGGCAAATGGTCCGTCTGTGCTGGTATTCAATCGCCGACCGGCGGTCAGGTATGCGAACCCACCCGAAACGTAGTTGCCCGCGGTTTGCAGGTCCTGCCAGCTGAGTGGATTGGTGGTCGGGATTTGAAAACCAGGCAGGTTGGTGTTTTCCCCTTGTACATTCCAGGGCCTTAACCAGCCGGTACCGCCTTGCAGGGCTTCGAGGGCGCTGTTTTCGGGATAGGAAAAGCCGTCGTAGGCCAGGTAATTGCAGGTTTGAGCCTGAATATTTTGAATAAAAAGCAGGAAAAGCGGGAAGATAAAGCGGTGCATAAAATCGGATTTTGAATGCAAAAGAACGGCAAGTTCCCGGGTCCCTGCCCCATCCACAAAAAAAATTGGGCGTCAACATTGCGTCGACGCCCAATTACCAAACTCCCCTTTTAACGTAGTAATGTTATTTCACCCTTTTGGGTCTTTTCTTCATCGCCTTCCAATCGGTATCGGAAAGTGAAAACATAGGTATCTGAACTGGCGGGGCTTCCATTGGGGGTCAAGCCATCCCAACGCGCACTCGCCTCGTGGCTTTTGAACACAAGTTCTCCCCAACGTGAATAGATACGCATCTCGGCGAATTCCAGTTTGCTACAATCTTGCAAAAGTGGAATAAAGGAGTCGTTCGCGCCGTCCCCGTTGGGTGTAAACGCATTTGGAAGCTGAGGCTCGCAGCACCCCGGCGACTGTTGGGGATGCACTTCCACATACATGGAATCCACTGCATAACAGCCATTTACATCGGTCCCTACCACTTCATAATTGCCCGAGTTGTCGGGGTTGGTCATTTCAATTTCAAACGTCATGCCCGTGGAGCCATCCATCCAAAGGTAGCTTAATGCTCCAGTAGCCGTGAGGATTACGGTGTCGGTTTCGCAAAGACTGGAGTCGCCGCTGAGCATCACGTCGGGCAAGGCATGGAAAACAACTGGCTGTGTGCTGCTGGTATCGGTGCAGGCATTTGCGACATCAGGGATTCCATTGGCATCGGGCGGGCCTACACTGCGGACTGCAAGGTAGGTTTCGCCAAGGGTCATGGTACTTGGGTCGAATTCGAAATTACCCGTGGAGTTAAGGGCCAAAATCATTCCATCGTCGTTTTGCAAGGTGTAAACCTCTACGTCGTTGGGTGCAAGTGTGGGCGATTCGAGCGACTGGATTTGCACGGAACTTTGTCCGGCACAACCATGGAGCGTATCGGCAGCGAGTTTTCCAGCATCCGAGATGCACAGGAGTGAGCAATCGAAGGTGCCCGTTACCACCGTTTGACAGCCGTTGGCGTGTTCTACGATGAACACGTATTGCTCACTGTTGGCCTGTGGGCTGGAAACAAAATAATTGCTCGGCAGTGCACTACCATTCACCTTGAAAGGTGGCTGGCCTTCGATGGAAAACGCCACGGTAAAGTGGGTGTTACTGGGCAAACAATCATGGAACGGCAAAGAACAAGTGGGCGGTACCGTGTTTTGTACGATGTTGAACTGGCGAATGGTGCAGCTGTCTTCCAAGGTATAAGTGCCTGATTGACAATAAGTTTGTCCGCCAAAATCCACACAATCAACGTTGCAAGTCAATTCACCGACCTGCCCAAGATTGATCAAGGTTTTTTCAAAAACAATTTCAAAGGTTTCGGTGCCACACAGGGTGTTTTTCGAGTATTGTCCGGGGGCACAATACTCGGTGCCTCCATAATTGAAGCAGGGATCGCTACAAGTTACCGAACCTACAATGCCTTGGTTGATCAGTGTATTGGGGTTCACCGTGACGAGTTGCACATAGGTGGTGCAGTTTTCGACATGGATTGCTGTCATGCTATTGCAAATTTGTTGTCCGAAAAAATCGTAGCAATCCCCTTCACAAATCGCCACCGGAGGAAGGGTTTCCTGGAACAAAGCAGGGTCGGCGCCAATACTGAAGAATTGTGTGGTGCATAAGCTGGTTTGAATGGCATAATTCCCTGCCACACAATAGTTCTGGCCTTGAAAAAAGAAACATGGATCGGCACAGGTAATGACCCCCACTTCGCCCAGCTGTTCTTCCAATACTGGCAAAACAGTTACGGTGGCAGCGGAGGTATACACACAGTTGCCCGACGAGTGGGTAGCAGTCACGACATAGGTGGTCGTCGTGCCGGGCGCAACCGAAAGGGTTGGTCCAGCTCCCCCATTATTCCATTGATAGGTATAGTCCGGTTCTAAATTCGCTACGGTTAATATCGCCACCCCTCCCTCACAAATCGTTGGATTCGGTACGATCGGGATGGGCTCTTCTTGGTCGATGGTCACTATAACCTGCACGCATTCCTCTGGTTCATACGTATAAACTCCAGGAGTATCATAGGTGATACCGTCGACTAAACAGGTCGGTTGAGCGCAGGTGAGTGTGCATTCATAGTGCCTTATATCCCAACCAATGGTTAGGCCCAAAGGAGGACAGTAGTAGATGCAACTTGGAAGTATACATTGGCAAAAGATGAGTGTGTCTTCTGGTGGCAGTGTGTAGGTCACCCATTCCGCCCAAATTGAATCCTGCAAAAGCGTATCCAAGCCTATATAATTGCTATCGAGCTCGATTTGGACATTCAGGCCCGTGCTATCACCCACAAAATGCATATAAGATGGGATGTGCCAAACCAAAATCGTGGTATCTATAAAAGCGGGGCAAAAATCTGGAGGAGGGCAATATTCGCCGTTTCCACCTGTAGGCAGACCAAAACTAATAAAGCAATTTGGAGGGGTCACCGTATAGGTTACGGGGTCACCAGAACAGATATGGCTCGGCCCTTCAATACTTCCATTCGAACAATTACAAGACATCGGGCCTGGAGCTGCTGTGCCGATACCATCCAATACTTCAATATGGAATTCACATTGGCTACCTGAAACACCACTAATAGCCATCAAATAATGCTCCAAGCCCACTAATTCGAGCGAAAGCAACGTATCTGAAGTGTTTTGGTAGATTGTAGTTGAAGTAATTGGACCAGTGGCATTACAATCTTCGGGGTACAATTGAAAAATAAGGCCCGTATCGCCCACAGCACAGTTATACACGCTTATCAGTAAGCTAACCATTGTATCACAGGGGTTAAGCCGCATAAAGCCACTGGCCTCCCCAAAAGCATCATCGGTAAGTCCGTAATTCGTGCTGCAGTAGTCCCTCAAATTTTCACCACAGAAAAATGGGGCAAGCTGGCAGGTATCTGCAATTGGCCTGGGTAGATTGAAAAACGAGCAATTTTGCCCAAAAAGCTGACCAGAAGCCATAAAAAGCAGAAAGGCGCAAATAAACTTGTTCATAGCGCTTGAGTTTTTTGAATTTGGAAACATCGCTTGGTTGGATGAAAAAGGTTGTTTTGAGGTTTGGCTTTCATCTGGTTCTTCAGGGCTTTCTTCCTTAAATTTTCATCACTTTCCCCCTCGAAATCACTTTCCCCTCTTTCGTTTGTAGTTCCAAAAAGTAAACCCCTGCGGGCAAGTTTTCTAAATTGATATTTAGGGATTGGGATATTTTTACACCTGTCAAATTTTGCATTTCCCGCCCCAGCGCATCCAGCACCCTCAGCCGCAACCCCTCGCTTTCGAAGGGTTGGGCGAGGCTGACCAAGGTGTTCCCAAGCGTTGGGTTGGGCGCGAACATGAGCGCACCCGAAGTAGTGTTTGTGTTCACGGGTTCGTTGGCGGATGTAATCAGTTCTTGGAATGGGTCTCCCAGGGTATGCAGGGTTGGGGCCGTGTGTACGGGCGCATTTTGATCAAAGTAAATGGAGGCCCGGTTTTCGATGGTGGTTCCGAGGGCCACTCCCTTTTTGGGTGAAATCCTGAATTTTACAAAACCTTGCGAGGCTGCCCAGTTGGCCCCCGAATCGGGCAAGGCAATCGGGTCGAAAATAAAGCTCAAGACCCCGAAATCATTGATTTTCAGCTCATACGGGTGACTACTGGCTCCCAGTTTAAAAGTAGCCAAATCCAAAGAAAGTGGCAAGGTGTCGCGGATTTCCACCCGGAAAGCCGTATCCGTACCCGTGTTTTGAAAACGAATCAAGTATTCAACGGCTGTCTCTGGCGCGATGACGTGTTGCTCGCCCACACCTTCTGGCAAGCCTATTTTGTCGTTCGGGTCATACGAACCAACGTTTTGGCGGCACTCAATATCGGTACTGAAATCGCCGTCGTTTTGCGGGAATTGCAGCGCGAAACCAGTGCTGAACGGGAAGCCCCCACAGCCTTCAATCACCAACATCGGTTGGTTACTGCCCGAGTAACCCAGCGCCTGCTCCACGATGATGGTCACGGTAGAGCCTCCGGGGTACAGCACAAAAGTGGTGTCTTGGCCAGCGCCCAGTTGCAGCGTTGAAAGTTTGAAAATGATTTGGTCCTCTGCAATGATGTAGTTCACCGTACCCTGCATCGGAAGCCCGGTGTTGGTCACGGTCAACACCACCGAATCTCCCACACAATACCCATCCACCTCTAGACTTGAGCCGTCCCACACCGGATTGAACGCATAACAAAGTGAATCGGGATAAATATGCGCCTCGGCACAATGGGTTTGCCCCAGCACCGTGCTATCACAGTCGAGCAATACCGTGAATTGGAAATTTCCACCGGCCAAGGATTCCACCTCACCTACCGAAAAAAACAAGGTGTCGCCCGATTGGGTATAGGGCAAGGTACTGCTTACGGGGCTCAAATATGGGTCCAATGCAATGGAAATCAGGGCATTGGGTGCAGCTTCAGTACCATAGTTGAAATACCGGACGTAGTAGTTATTTTCAAAACACCGACGCAGGAACGGCGTGGTCAAATCCACGTCCAACAGTGGGCACTCGTATAAAACCTGCACAGGAAAATCCACTGCAAGGGTATCGCCTAATTCCAGGATTGCCACCTCCAAAGAATCTTCACAAGGCAACCAATAGCCCGCAGGTGGCAGCACCGACACAAACCAGGTGCCTGTATCTACCTCTATCGAATACCCACCCAAAGAATCGGTGAGCGTGTACAGGGCACCCGGTGCACCACTTGCCGTTACGAGCCAGCCTGGCAAGGCCGGTTCGGTAGGGTCGTCCACACAATTTTCAATTTCATCGCGCACTACGCGACCCAATACGCGGTTGCTCCAAACGGTACCCAAAGAGTCGGTGCGCAGCAGCCATGCTTGCAAATCGCCCCCTAGGCTAAACGAGGCGGTTTGGCCCGCGATGATAAACCCATTGCCGTCTGGCGAAGGCTGCAAATCCCAAAAGATATCTCCTTTCAGGCCACCGTAGGTCTTGAACCACAACAAGTTACCCAAGGAATCTGTCAGGGCAAGAAATCCATCGCGACTACTGGAACCTTCAGGGATATGTTCCCCAGCGATGGCGATATTGCCGTTTGGCAAAGCGAACGCAGCATGGGGTTCTTGGTTTCCTGGGATTGGGAGGATGCGTGTCCAGAGGGAATCAAGGTTTTGGGAGAGCCCTACCAGCAGTATTTCTGCATTGGAAGCCGTGTTCATTCCATCGGTACCCACCAACACCAAGTTTCCTGTATTTAAAGCAAGCAACTCGGCAGATTTTTGGCTACCGGGCATGGGCAGTACCCAGGTCGCTAAACCACCGCCATTGGGATTGATTTTATGAACAACGAGGTCAAAAAAGTTGGGCAAGTCAAAAAAGGAGCCCGTTATAAAGGCACCTCCGTTGGGGGATACCAACACATTTTCGGCTTCGCTATACTGGCCCAATTCGAAGTCTTGTTGCCAAATAAGCGTGCCCGAACTGTCTATTTTTTGGTAAAAAAAGCGTGGTGCCTGGGAATCGATTCCGAACGGGAAATACTTTGCGCCGACCAGTAGGTAATCATTTAGCCAGGTTTTACCCTTATTAAAGGCTGTTGGGGCATCATAAGAAAAGACCGCTTGAGCCGTGTACGTGGAGTCAACACTTAGCACAAGCCCATTTATCTCGCCACCCCAGGGCGCTCCAGTCGGAAAAAACCGAGTACCGCACAAGTACCAGCCACCATTGTTTGATGGCATTAAGGAGAGGGCATTTTCATCATCGGTTGGCTCCCCCCAACTGCGCTCCACCAGTAAATCCCCCAGACTGTCCGTTTTTAGAAAATACCAGTCAGTGGTACCCAAAAGTGAATCCGTCGTACTGCCCGCTAGCACCATTCCGCCTTCCGGCAGCAACTCAACCGTAAACGCACGTTCACTCCCAGTTCCGCCGTAAAACCGTTGCCATCCCTGCGCCTGCACCAGTAGTGGGCACAACACATAACATCCCAGCAGGAATGCCCAGTGTCGAAGTATGGAGTGCCTTGGTGTCATAGATAAAGGTTGAATAAAAACTTGGTTCAAACATCGGGTGCTTTCCATCAATAGCGCTTGTACAAAAAAGTGCTATTCTCGGATTTTTTTATAAATATTTGTTGCGAAAAATTATCACTTCATCGTTTGTAAAAACCTCACAGGTTTTTACAAACACAGGAGGTTTATAGCCAACGAAGAGTGGTTATGAACACCGAGCGCACGTAATCAATTAAAAATCAAGGTGTTTCAATCACTCAAATCATCAAAATCACTTTAATCACAGTATAGGTTCAAAATGCATGAAATTACTTTCCATTTTTCGTTCTTTTTCCAAAAAAGATTGGCATTGGTTGCAAAAATTTGTGCAAAGTCCAATCTATAACCAGCATGCGGCAGTCGTGCGGCTTTTTGAGTTTTTTCGAAAAAAATCGCAGGTCTTGGGAAAAACCTATTCCTCGGAATTTTTGCACAAAAAAATCTTCCCAGAAACCCCATTTGACGCGGCCAAAACCCATCATACCACCAACTATCTCCTGCGCACCACGGAAGATTACCTCGCCTGGGACGAATGGTGGCAGGATGAACCAGAACGCGAGCGGTATCTGTTGCAGGCCTGCCGTATCCGCGGACTTGACCGGCATTTTGTTGAAACCTTGGAAAAACTGAAGCGAAGTACCGAACAACAAGCGCTCCGAAATGCTGGCCATTATCGGTTTCAGTACCGACTAGCCTTGGAGGCATACCAACATTCCTTGCAAAGCGGCGGGCGCAGCATGGCGGCACACCTCCAACCGCTTTCCGATTGGCACGATGTGGCATTTGTGGCCGAAAAACTGAAAAATGCCTGTGGCATACTCAGTCACCAACGCTTGCTGCAAACAGAATTTGATATGGGGATGATTTCGGCTGTACTAGAATTTGTACGCGCTCGTCCGGAAC